>DAOUBZ010000154.1:0-7064 GCA_034432515.1 Chloroflexaceae bacterium
GGAATGGTGTGGTAACCCCCAGTATGCCACAGGTGAGCAGCTTCGTTTTTCGGCGTCCTAAAGCTCTGTACCTCTAGTGTTAGTTACTCAGTGGGAGACGCCGCCGCCTGTCACATCCGGTTGCGGTTCGTGGCAGGCGCGTATCTTGACGGAGGCCGCTATACCGAGGGTGATGGAAGGAGCGCCCGGGGCGCGGCCATCCTCACCTTCTCTAATATGGTGATCTGAAATGCCAGTACTACAACGAAGGTTTGCCTTGTACCGCATCAGTACGCCGTTCACCTGTCACCCTGAGCGGAGGCGTAGCCGGAGCGAAGGGTCTCGGTTTGGCATCACAGCCGGGATTCCTCGCGAAGGGCTCGGAATGACAACCCTCGTTGTAGTACTCGCCGGGCGGATACGCGAGTGATACCGGCTGCGGTACAATACGGTGGTTATACGACGATCACTGACGCTGGATAGACCAATGACCTACCACGCAGAACTTCTCGCAAAGATCAGCGCACGCTCCGCCCTCGTCGGCGTGATCGGCATGGGCTATGTTGGCCTGCCGCTGGCCGTGCGCGCTGCAGCGCAGGGCTTTCCGGTGCTTGGTTTCGACGTGAGCCCGGAGCGGGTCGATCAACTCAACGCCGGCCAGAGCTACATCGGTGATGTGCCGAGCGCGACCCTTGCCGACCTGCGCGACAGCGGGCGCTTTGTGGCGACCACCGATAGCGCCCGCATGGCCAGCTGCGACCTGCTGATCATCTGTGTGCCGACCCCACTCAACCTGACCCGCGACCCCGACCTGAGCCACGTTGAGGCAGCCGCCGCCACGATCGCCCGGCGTCTGCGCCCCGGCCAGCTGGTTATCCTCGAGAGCACCACCTACCCCGGCACCACCCGTGAAGTGGTGCAGCCGCTGCTGGATGAGCGCGGACTTCAGATTGGTGCCGACTACTTCCTCGCCTTTTCGCCGGAACGCATCGACCCCGGCCAGACCAGCAGCAAGGGCTACAGCGTGGAGAATACGCCCAAAGTGGTTGGCGGCGTCAGTGCCGCCTGCACCGACCTGGCCGGCGCCTTCTACCGCCAGATCACCTCCACGGTCGTGCCAGTCTCCTCCCCCGATGTCGCCGAGTTGACCAAGCTGTTTGAAAACATCTTCCGCGCCGTGAACATCGCCCTGGTCAATGAACTGGCCCTGCTCTGCGACCGCATGGGCCTCGACGTCTGGGAAGTCGTCGAGGCGGCGGCCACCAAGCCCTTTGGCTTCATGAAGTTCACCCCGGGGCCCGGGCTGGGCGGCCACTGTATTCCGATCGACCCGTTCTACCTCACCTGGAAGGCCCGCGCCTACGACCTGAGCACACGGTTCATTGAGTTGGCCGGCGAGATCAACACCCAGATGCCGCGTCACGTCCGTGAGCTGGTCGTCCGTGCGCTGAACCGCCAGCGCAAGTCGCTCAATGGTTCACTCGTGCTGCTGCTCGGGGTGGCTTACAAGCCCGATGTGGACGACTATCGCGAGTCGCCGGCGCTCAAGGTGATGGACCTGCTCATGGCCGAGGGGGCCACCGTGCTCACCTGCGATCCCCACGTGCGCCACTTCGCAACCCACGATGGGCGCAGCTACGAGACAACCCCGCTCAGCGAGGAGTTGCTGCGCCGCTGTGACTGTGCGGTGATCATCACCAACCACAGCGCGTTTCCCTACGAGCGGATCGTCGAACTGGCGCCCGGCGTGGTCGATACGCGCAACGCAACCCGTAGCTTGCGCCCCGAGTTGCGCGCTCGGGTAGAGTTATTGTAAATCGCGCAATGCCACGCGCTCGAGCGAAAGGAACGACCGTGACGAGCAATCCTGCATGGCCCGATCGCCGGGCCTTCTGGGCCGGACGCCGCGTTGTTGTGACTGGCGGCGCGGGCTTCCTTGGCAGTTTCGTGGTCGATCGGCTCCGTGACCTGGGGCCCGCCGAGCTGGTGGTGCCCCGCTCCCGCGTCTACGATCTGCGCGAGCGCGATGCCATCCGCCAGTTGCTGGCCGACGCCCGGCCCGATCTCGTCCTGCACCTCGCGGCCCGTGTCGGTGGGATCGGGGCCAACCGTGAGCACCCGGCGGACTTCTTCTACGACAACCTGATGATGGGCGTCCAGCTGCTACACGAGAGCTGGCAGGCCGGTGTCGAGAAGTTCGTCGCCCTCGGCACCGTCTGTGCCTACCCCAAGTATACGCCGGTGCCCTTTAAGGAGGACGACCTCTGGAACGGCTATCCGGAGGAGACCAACGCCCCCTACGGTATGGCCAAGAAGATGATGCTGGTGCAGAGCCAGGGCTACCGCGAGCAGTACGGCTTCAACTCGATCTTCCTGCTGCCGGTGAACCTCTACGGCCCCCGCGACAACTTCGATCTCTACAGCTCCCACGTCATCCCGGCGCTCATCCGCAAGTGCGTCGAGGCGCGTGACAGTGGCGCCGACGAGATCGTAGCCTGGGGCGATGGCTCGCCAACGCGCGAGTTCCTCTACGTGGAGGATGCCGCTGACGGCATTCTGCTGGCGACCGAGCGCTACAACAGCAGCGATCCGGTCAACCTCGGCAGCGCCCACGAGATCAGCATTCGCGCGTTGACCGAGTTGATCGCTCGGCTCACCGGCTTTGGCGGGCGGATCGTCTGGGATACCAGCAAGCCCAACGGCCAGCCGCGGCGCAAGCTCGACACCTCGCGCGCCCAGGAACGCTTCGGCTTCGTCTCCCACACCTCATTTGAGGCGGGGTTGCGCACGACGATCGACTGGTACGAGCAGCAACGTGTTGTGCCCGGCCCACGTGCGAAGGAGTGACCAATGACCTCCCTGGCTCCCGAGCGTGATGATACGCCACACGCCCTGATCACCGGCGGCGCCGGCTACATCGGCTCGCTGCTCACTGGCGTCCTGCTCTACGCAGGCTGGCGGGTCACGGTGGCCGACGATCTGCTCTTCGGCGGCCAGTCGCTGCTCGGCTACTGGCATCACCCCCGCTTTCACTTCGCCAAGATCGACGTCTGCGATCCGACCCAGCTCCAGGCCGAGACGGGCGGCCTGCGCGTCGGCGCCTTGCCCGCCCGTCCCGTGGACGCGGTGGTGCACCTCGCTGCGATCGTCGGCTTCCCCGCCTGCCAGATGGTCGGGCCGCAGGTGGCCTGGCGCTACAACTTTGAGAGCACGCGCCGTGTGTATGCCGTGGCCGAGGCCGCCGGCGTTTCGCGCCTGCTCTTTGCCTCGACCTACAGCAACTATGGCGGCTCACCCGATGGCGCGCCCGTCACCGAGGACTCGCCGCTCAACCCGCAGTCGCTCTACGCCGAGACCAAGATCGCCTCGGAGCAGTTCCTGCTCAACGAGACCGCCGGTGGCCAGACGGTGCCGATCGTCTACCGCTTCGCTACCCTCTTCGGCGTCTCGCCGCGCATGCGCTTCGACCTGATCGTCAACCAGTTCGTGCTCGAAGCGCTCACCCGGCGCCGCCTGGTGATCTACCAGCGGGGCTATGCCCGCTCGTTTGTACATGTGCGCGATGTGGCCGACGCCGTCCTCCTTGCGCTGCAGGCCCCGCTCGACGAGGCGGGACGGCAGGTCTTCAATGTTGGCTCCGACCAGGGCAACTATACCAAGGACGAGATCGTTGCCATGGTACAGCGCTATGTCGAGGGTACGCAGATCGAGTACAAGGATCTGACCTTCGGCGGCGATATGCGTGACATTCGTGTCTCGTTCGCCAAGATCCGCCGGGTTCTCGGCTACCAGCCGCGCCTGAGTGTCGAGGACGGCATCCGCGAGGTGCGCGACGTGCTCGTCAGCGGTGTCATCAAAGACGCCCTCGATAGCCAGTATCGGAATGCCCAGTTCATCGTACAGTGACGAGGAGCGATTATGCGGTTCCTGCGTTTCGCACTGCTGCTCATCTTGCCTGCTCTGCTGGCGGCCTGCACCTCGCTCGGGGGCCTCACCTCGTCCGGTGGTGACGGTCCACCTGCCAATGCTATTCGCATCTCGATCGCCTACAGTCCTGAGAAAGAGAAGTGGCTGAATGAGCAGATCCCCCGCTTCAACCAGCAGCGGGTCGAGGTGGGAGGTCGCCCGCTCTTCGTCGAGGGGATCAACAAGTCGTCCGGTGCGGCCCGTACCGAGATCAAGAACGGCACACTCAACGTCACGGTCTGGAGCCCATCGGCATCAACCTGGCTCGAGGTGCTGAAACAGGAGAGCGGCAACCAGAACATCGCCGTCTCGAACAAGCCGCTGGTGCTCACCCCGGTGGTGATCGGCATGTGGCGGCCGATGGCAGAAGCGATGGGCTGGCCCGCCAAACCCATCGGCTGGGCGGATATGCTTGCGCTGATCCAGGACCCGGAGGGCTGGGGCAGGTTTGGCCACCCCGAGTGGGGGCGCTTCTCCTGGGGCCATACCGACCCGGAGATCAGCACCACGGCCCTGAGCACGCTGATCGCCGAGTTCTATGCCGCCACCGGCAAGCAGCGCGGGCTTACCGTCGCCGATGTGCAACGCAGCGAGTCGCAGCAGTTCATCCGCGACCTCGGCCAGGGCATCAAGCACTATGGCTACAATACGCTGATCTTCTCCTCAAACATGAAAAAATTCGGGATGTCGTACATCTCGGCCTTCCCAATGGAGGAGATCACGCTGATCGACTTCAACAAGTTCGATCCGCCGGCCACACCGTTGGTTGCGATCTATCCGCGTGAGGGCACCTTCTGGCACGATAATCCGTTTATCGTGCTCAGCAGCGCCAGCCCCGAGGAGCGCCAGGCTGCCAGCGCATTCTATGACTTTTTGCTCACCCCCGAGGCGCAGCGGTCGGCGATGAGTTTCGGCTTCCGCCCCGCCAACGTCGATGTGCCGCTCGCCGATCCGATCAGTCCGGCCTTCGGCGTCGATCCCCAGGGTGTGCAGACCATCCTCGAAGTGCCCGGCGCTGATGTCATCGTCGCCGCCAAGAACTCCTGGGCGCTGAACCGCAAACGGGCCGATATCATGCTCGTGGTCGATACCTCGGGCTCTATGGAGGGCGAGAAGATCGAACTGGTCAGGGCGGGCCTCGAGACATTCTTGATGCGCATTCTGGCCGAGGATCGGGTCGGCCTGATCAGCTTCGACTCCACTGCTCGCGTTGTGACACCCATCGACCCGTTAAGCGAGAATCGGATCGGGCTCCAGCGCGCGATCGGCGACTTGCGCGCCCAGGGCAAGACGGCGGTATTCGATGCGCTCGAACTGGCTCGCCAGGAGCTCGAGGCGCTGCCGCCGGCCGAAGCTGATCGCATCCGGGCGATCGTGCTGCTCTCCGACGGTGCCGATAACGCCAGTTCGATTACGATCGATCAGCTCCGCCAGCGCTTCGACGAGACCGGGATCAGCATCTTCCCGGTGGCCTATGGCGCCGACGCCGACCTCAGTATCCTTGAGGCGATCGCCGAGTTCTCCCGGACGATTGTCGTGCAGGGCGACACCGGCAACATCGCGCAGATCTTCGAGAACCTGAGCCGCTATTTCTAGATGACTCTATTTTTACATCGTTGCAATATACAAACCTTGACATGAGCCGTTGCGGCTCGGTACCATCCGAGAGGAACGAGGCCTGAGGGTCTGGGGCATTCGCTCTGGCATCTGACCTGTTTATCTCAGGTACCGACGAGCCGTCTATGTATTCCGGTTCTTCGTTTCCAGACGAGAAGCCTGCCCGGTTCGTGATCCTCCCGCTGCGCCTGCTCAGGGCCCTGCTGCTCCTGGGGAGGGCTGCATTCACACGAAAGGGTGTCCACTGCATCCGCAGCGCAAGCGAACGCGCGGTTGCGGCCGCTGCGCAGGCTGAGCGTCACGAGGTGCTGTTGCAACAGACCAGGGTCGACCTGGAGGCGGCGCTGCGTGAGCGTGACCAGCTGAACGAGCAATTGTACCGCCAGGGTCTTGAACTCGAGGCGGCGCGGGCTGCCGCCGAGGCGGCCTATCACGCCAAGGCCAACTTCATGGCCACCATGAGCCACGAGCTGCGGACGCCGCTCAATATCATCATCGGCTTCAGCACGGCGATGGTCGAGCACCCCGAGATCTACGAGGGTGAACCGTTGCCACCGGCAGTGGTTGCCGATCTCCGTGAGATCCGACGCAGCGGCGAGCACCTGCTCGGTCTGATCAACGATATCCTCGACCTGGCCCGGGTCGAGGTCGGGCGCATCGAGTTGAATCGGGTTGCGCTGCCGCTTGCCCCGTTGCTCGACGAGATGCTGCGCACCGCCAGGGGCCTGCTCAAGGATCGCCCGATCCGGGTGCGTGGGGAGTATGATGGTGCTCTCCCGCCCGTCCTCGCCGATGAGACACGCGTACGCCAGGTGTTGCTGAACCTGGTCTCCAATGCCTGCAAGTTCACCAACGTTGGCGAGGTGACCCTGGGCGTACATGCCGATGGTCCGGAGTTGACAATCTGGGTGCGTGATACGGGCATCGGCATCGCTGCCGCCGACCAGGCGCGCATTTTCAATCACTTCGAGCAGGTTGAGGACTCCTATCTGCGACCGCACCCGAGTACCGGCCTTGGATTGGCTATCTCGCGCTGGCTGGTCGAACTCCATGGCGGGCGGATCTGGCTGGAGAGTGAGCTCGGCAAGGGGAGTACCTTCTACTTTACCCTACCGTGCATGCAGGCAGCCGATGGACAGGAGGTGCTGCAGGCCCGTGCCGTCGGTGCCTAGCACTGCGTTCGAGCAGCTGACGGCCCTGCCACGCAGGGCCACTGCCTTGGCCCAACGAGCGCAATCCGGGATCTAATACTCCAACGAAGGTTGGCCTTCTGCCGCATCAGTACGTCGTCCGCCTGTCACCCTGAGCGGAGGCGTAGCCGGAGCGAAGGGTCTCGGTCCGACATCACAGCCGGGATTCCGAGCGAAGCGAGGAATGACAACCCTCGTTGGTACTAAGCTCGGACGCAGGTACTAAGAAGCTCTCCAATATTCCAACGGTAAGGGTGTCCGCGTTCACGAGGCTTTGGTGAGACGGCGGCCGAGGAGGCGGATCGAGGCGAG
>DAOUBZ010000155.1:0-16688 GCA_034432515.1 Chloroflexaceae bacterium
TGGCATCACAGCCGGGATTCCTCGCTTCGCTCGGAATGACAACCCTCGTTGTAATACTAGGTAGAGAAACCATGTGAAAGATGACGATGTCGCGGATGAGGAGATTTTGCGTGATCTGGCCTGGCGATCGGGAAAAAGGACTGGCCGAACAATATCCTAATGCTCTGTCAGTAGAGAATCAAGCCTAGAGAAAACAACTGGCCATTTCTTGTGTACACGCCTTTGGTTAAAAGTTTTCTACTCAAAATAAAGAAGGTTCGCGAGGGCGTGGCTCTCCCAACTATCCAAGCCCTTGTCCGAGGGAGGGTCCGGGAGGACCAGGCCCTCCCAGAACACCGTTCCCACGGCCGTGGACAGGCTACGTTCTCCCCAAAAATTCGACAACCATCCCCGCATCGGGTACAATACAAGATGGCATTTATAGCATTCCAACGCCCTGGAGTACCCCATGGAAATCGGGATCGTCCGGCCCGTCAACATCACCAACGAGATGCGCAGCGCCTACCTGAGCTACGCGATGAGCGTCATCGTGTCGCGGGCGCTGCCCGACGCCCGCGATGGGCTCAAGCCAGTGCAGCGGCGGATCCTCTACGGCATGTGGGACATGGGCTTCCGCAGCAACGACTCCTACAAGAAGTGCGCGCGCATCGTCGGCGACGTGCTGGGCAAGATGCACCCCCATGGCGACAGCGCCGTCTACGATGCCCTGGCGCGCATGGCGCAGCCATGGAGCATGCGTTACCCGCTGGTGGATGGACAAGGGAATTTTGGTAGCATCGACGGCGACCCACCGGCTGCCATGCGTTACACCGAGGCGCGGCTCGCGGCGATTGCCGAGGAACTGCTCATTGATATCGATAAGAACACCGTCGACTTCCGCGATAACTTCGATGGTTCCTACCGCGAGCCGGCGGTGCTCCCGGCCCGTCTGCCCAACCTGCTGCTCAACGGCGCAGCCGGGATCGCGGTGGGTATGGCCACCAACATCCCGCCCCATAACCTCGGCGAGCTCTGCGACGCGATCAGTCACCTGATCGACAACCCCGATGCGACGGTCGAAGACCTGATCAAGCTCGTCCCCGGCCCCGATTTCCCCACCGCGGCCAGCATCCTCGGCACCGATGGCATCCTTGCCGCCTACAGCACCGGCCGCGGCCAGATCACGCTGCGCGCCCGGGCCCACGTCGAGGAGGCCGCCCGCGGCGCATTCAACATCATCGTCACCGAACTACCCTACCAGGTCAATAAAGCCCGCCTCCAGGAGCGCATCGCCGAACTGGTCAAGGAGCGCAAGATCGAGGGCATTCGCGATGTGCGCGACGAGTCGGACCGTACCGGCATGCGCCTGGTGATCGTGCTCAAACAGGACGCCCAGCCGAAGAAGGTGCTCAACGCGCTCTACAAGCATACCCAGATGCAGACCACCTTCGGCATCAATATGCTCGCCCTGGTCGAGGGCGGCCGCCAGCCGAAGGTGCTCACCCTGAAGCGCCTGCTTCAGGAGTACATCACCCACCGCCAGGAGGTCATCCGCCGCCGCACCGAGTATGACCTGGCCAGGGCCCGCGACCGGGCCCACATCCTGGAAGGCCTCAAGATCGCGCTCGACAACCTCGACGAGGTGATCCGCACCATCCGCGAGTCGCGCAGCGCCGACAGCGCCAAGAACAACCTGATGCGCAACTTCAGCCTCAGCGAGCGCCAGGCCCAGGCCATCCTCGATATGCAACTGCGCCGCCTCGCTGCGCTCGAGCGCAAGAAGATCGAAGATGAATACCGCGACGTGATCAAGCTGATCGCCGAACTCGAAGATATTCTGGCCAATCCCCGGAAGGTGCTGCACCTCATCCAGGACGACTTGCGCCACCTCAAGGAGAAGTTCGGCGACGAGCGCCGCACACGCATTGTGCCCGATGTGACGGGCGAAGTCTCCGACGAGGACCTCATCCCCGACGTGCGCGTTCTGATCACGCTCACCGATCGTGGCTACATCAAGCGCCAGGCCGCCGACACCTACCGCACCCAGCGCCGTGGCGGCCGCGGCGTCAAGGGTATGGTGACCCGCGAGCAGGATATCGTGCGCCACCTGCTCACCTGCGGCTCGCTCGAAAACCTGCTCTTCTTCACCGACAAGGGCAAAGTCTACCAGCTCAAGGCCCACGAGGTGCCCGATAGCTCGCGGACCGCCAAGGGGCTGCCCCTGGTCAACCTGATCTCGCTCGAGCCCGGCGAGCAGGTGACGAGCATGCTCGCCGTGCCCGACTTCAACGGCGAATACTTGATTATGGCGACGCAGCGCGGCAAGATCAAGCGCACCTCGCTCCGCGAGTACAGCCAGGTGCGCTCCAACGGGCTGATTGCGATCGGCCTCGAAGAGGGCGACACCCTCGGCTGGGTCCAGGTCAGCCATGGTACGGAAGACGTGCTGCTCACTACCGTGCAGGGCCAGACGGCCCGCTTCCGCCAGAGCGAGGTGCGCCCTATGGGCCGCCCGGCCACCGGCGTCAATGGCATCAGTCTCGTGGAGGGCGACCGGGTGATCAGCATGCAACTCGTCAAGCCCGGCCACGACCTGCTGGTCGTCACTGCCCGGGGCATGGGCAAGCGCACCAGCCTCGAGGAGTACCCCGTCAAGGGCCGCGCCACGGGCGGCGTGATCACCATGCGCCTGCGCCAGGGCGATGAGATCGCCGGGGCAGCGATCGTCACCGATCGCTCATTGCTCACCTTCATCAGCGCCGGCGGCGTCGTGCTGCGCACCACTGCCGAGGATGTCTCGCAGCTTGGTCGTGCCACCCAGGGCGTGATCGTCGTCAACGTCAATCCTGGCGACCGCCTCGCCGCCCTCTCGGTCGAAGAGCCCGACGAAAGCGAGGGCGAACCCACGACGATCGTCAGCCCCGACGGGGCGTGAGCCATCGGCTCGCCACCCCGCACCGGCGTCGCGCCCACAAGCCGGGAGCCCGCCTGTCCGACTGCAGTAGCGTGTCGCACGGGCGGGCTCCCGGGTGTCTATCGCCGCTCAGATCCTACGCGCTCGAGCGGCGGCTGAAGTAGCCCTGCACGCGCCGCTCAAGCTCCTCGAACTCGAAAGGCTTGGTGAGGTACTCGTTCACCCCCGCGCGGAAGGCATGCTTCTCCGTATCGGGTGTGCCGAACGCCGTCACCATGATCACATAGACCTCAGAGTTGCTCTGGCGCAGGGTGCGAACCAGGTCCAGACCACCCATGCGCGGCATATTCATATCGGTGATGATGACATCGACGGCCGTTGTCTGGAGTTGCTCAAGCGCGGCAACACCATCCTCGGCCTCCACGACGGCGTAGCCGCTGTTGGCAAGCAGAAAGCGGTAGAGTCGCCGGGTTGCAGGATCGTCCTCTACGATCATCACCGTTGGGGACACGCTGGCCTCGCTTCTGTGGACGCTCACTGGCACAAACGTGGTTGCGACGATTTATCGCATAGCCACGCTGGCCGTGTGCGCACGGGCGTTAGTACTGCTGTACTATACCATAATCCGGAAGCGGGCCGGCAGGCCTGTTGGCTCAACACGGGCGATAGGCTGCCAGGTCGTGGGCCTCGATCAGCGGCATAAAGCGTGACATCTCAACCATCTTGAAGATCTTCTGGTGGTGCGGGCTCACATTCATCGCAAACAGCTTGTAGCCGGACTTGCGCGCCGAGACGACAAACTTGAGCAGCGCAGAGATGCCGGCCGAGTTAATGAACGAGACCTCACTGAAATCGAGCACCGTGATGGGGCGCATCTCCTGGCACTCCGTGGCAATTGCCGCGGCGGAGATGGCGTCGACGCTGGTACTGGCGATGTGCAAAACGGCGACGTCGCCGAACTCTTCGCGCAGGATGATCTCGCTCATGGCTCCTCCCTCCGATAGAGCCGCAGGGTGAGCATCGTCCCGCGGTGCGAGGAGCTCACCTCCAGGTCATCAACAAGCTCGCTAATCAGGTACATCCCAAACCCGCGCAACTGGCCGCTTTCGAGGCTTTGCTCGTCAACCACGCGCCGCGAAGTGTCCAGTCGCTCGATGCCCTCGCCCTGGTCGCTGATGCGGATCTCGAGCTTCTCGCCGTCGATCTCGAATACCACCGCAACCAGTTTGCCCGCCTCGCGGCGATTGCCGTGGTCGATGGCATTATTGACCGCCTCGCTGATCGCCAGCTTGAGATCCTCCACCCGCGCTTCTGAGAAGCCGATAGCGTTCCCCACTTCGGCCGCGCTCGCGCGCACCACGCGCTCAAAGACCGGGTTCGAGGGGATATTGAGCTCAACGCGCTCCATACGAACCTCTTCCACGTTGAACGGACGGCCGTCCACGCCCATTGTACGCAGGCTCCATCACCGCACCGTAACGAGACGGCATACGGGTTCCACTCCTCCTGGGATCGACAAGGGTAGGACGCCCTGGCTGCCGGGCTTGCGTGTCTGCCCCAACGCTGAACACGTACCGTGGCGCTGCGCCCGGGCCTCCGGCGACGGACCGTGAGCCGTAGCTCAGGAGCGGGCAGCCGTGATGCCAGTGCGGCGGGCGCCATTGGGCGCGCGTGGGGCGACGACGGGGAGTTGCCGGGCCAGGTGATCGTAGCGGCGGAGGTAGGCTTTGCCGAGTGGGGTATTCCCGATCTGCAGGTAGCAGGCGCCGAGGTAGTAAAGCGCCTGAGCATGGCGAGGATTGCGTCGCAGGACCTTCTCGAACAGGGGGATGGCCCGCACCGGCTCAAGCAACTCCTTGTAGCACAGCCCGAGCATATAGCTGGCCTCCAGATCGTCGGGCCAGTTCTTGAGCAGGTGCTCGAACTCGGCAGCGGCCCGGTTGTAGTGCCCGAGACGCACATACAGGTAGCCCAGGTCGTAGCGGAGTGAGTGCGCGTCGGGCGCGAGCTCCACGGCCTTGCGCCAGGCCACCAGGGCCCGGTTCTCATCGCCCAGGATCATCGAGGTGAAGCCGAGCAGGTAATGGGCCTGCGGGTCATTCGGCAGCAGCTGTATGGCCCGCTCGAAGGCCCGTAACGCCTGGTGCGTGAGGTTGAGGTCATACAATAACTTGCCCATGCTCAGAAAGAGCCGCCCGTGATCAGGGTAGAGCCGCGCACATGCGAAGAGCAGTTCATAGGCGCGCCGCGGCTGCTGCTGAAGTCGCAGCACGGCGCTCATCCGCAGCCGCGCCTCTACGTAGGCGCTGTGCTGCACCGGCACGTGCGCATACTCGGCCAGCGCCTCCTCCCATCGCCGTTGACGGGCCAGCAGATTGCCGAGCAGGTAGTGGGCCTGGTACTCCTGGGGCCGCCACTGCAGCAGGGCCCGGTAGATCCGCTCGGCCTCCTCCTCGTAACACTGCTGCTTCAGCGCCTGGCTGAGCCGGTAGTACCATTGGGCGACCTCCTCCTCGCTCCGCGTGATCAGTGGCTGGTCGCCCGGCTCGGGGTCGGGTGAGACGAAGGTGGGTTCGACGCGCAGCGCCTCGGCGAAGCAGCGCTGGGCCAGTTCGTGGGCGCCGTGGCTCTGGTGCATCAGCCCCATGTAGTAGCGTGGCTCGGCGGCCTGCGGGCGCGCGGTACAGGCGCTGTTGTAGTGAATGTAGGCCCGCCCTGCGTCGTCGAGCCGCTGGTAGCAGCGCCCGAGCGCGAAGTGCGCTTCGTACAGGTTCGGGTTGTGCTCCAGCGTCTCTTTGAATGCGGCGATCGCCCGGTCGGTCTGGCCCAGGGCGGCAAAGGCCACCCCGAGGTTGTAGTGGGCCTCGGCTAGCTGCGGATCGGTCTGGACGGCCTCGAGGTACTCGCGCAGCGCGTCCTCCCAGTCGTCCTGGAAGGCCAGGGCATTGCCGATGTACAGGTAGATGATCGCTCGCTCACGCTCGTAGATCTGGGCCTGCTCCTCGCCGTCGACATAGGCAGCAATCAGCGCAGCCTGAAAATGTTCGATCGCTTCACTGTAGGCCGCGCGCAGGTAGGAGCGCATACCCTGGCTGAAGGCCGCGCCGAGCCGCGTGCCGGTCATGAACCGCTCGCTCCCGCTGAAAGTGTCGAGGTCGAGCGGCATGAACTGCAGCTGATCGTTCGCCGACATTGCCTGCTCCATCTTACCTGCTGCCCACCGGCGCTCCGCAGCCATCAGGTTCTCCACTATACCACGCCGTAGCTATCGCGAGCATAACATTTCGCTCAACGACAGGTTGTCGTTTCTTCTGTCGTCTGGTTGTGCGCGTGGGTCGCTGCGGCCCGGTCGTCGCGGTAATCCTCGATCGCGATGCGCAGTTGCTGCTGCAACTCCCGCGCCAGGCCCCGGCCGTAGCGCTCCTGTGCCAGTTTGAGCACCTCCGGCAGCGCGGCGATCCACGCGCCGGCGTCATCCTGGCGCGCTGTACCCACCAGTGCGATGGCCTCGGCCCAGAAGGGGCTGGCCCGCTCGCCGCTCAGCACCTCGACGGCGATGCTCTGCAGCTCGGCGCTGAGCCGGCTCAGCCGGCGCCGGAGCACCACGATCGTGACGTCGTCGGTCTGCGTGCCGCCACTCCAGGCCCGCAGTTCGTGGAGCAGCAGCGCAACCATGGCCCGCGGCTTGAGCAGGCTGTTCGCCTCGACCAGCGCCTGCAGGCGCTCGAAACTGAAGATCGCGCCGTCCGCGTTCTCGGCTTCCAGCACGCCGTCGGAGTAGAGCACGACCGTGTCGCCTGGGCCCAACTCGGCGAAACTCTCCCCGTAATCGCTGTCGGCGTCCACCCCGAGCGGCAGCCCCGAGAGCTCCAGTTCGCGTACCTTCCCGTTGACAATCAGCGGAAAGGTATGGCCAGCGTTGGCCAGTTGCAGGCGCCCCCGCACCGTATCGAGGCGGGCATAGAGCATTGTGACCATGCCCTGGGGGATCTCGCTTAGCACGCCCCGGTTGACCGCGGCCAGCGTCTCCGCAGGCGGGCCGCCGCGCCGCGCCTCGTGTCGGAAGACGGTGCGCGCCACCGCCATGCGGAGTGCTGCCGCCAGGCCCTTGCCACTGACATCGCCAATCATGATCCCCTGCGTCTGCCCGTCCAGCTGCAAAAAGTCATACAGGTCGCCGCCGAGGTCACGGGCTGGCAGTGAGACGGCGGCCAGTTCCCAGCCCGGCAGACGCGGGGCGGCCTCGAGCAACAGGCCCTGCTGCAGGTCACGAGCGAGTTGCAACTCTTGCTCGAGCTCGGCGGCGCGGCGCTGTTGCTCGGCGCTCAGGCCCGGCGTGGCGATTGCCACCGAGCGTGCCGGGGCAACGCTCCGTTTGCGCCGCTGCGGCGCCACGCCGCCGTGCCCGAGGAGGGTCGGCGCACGACGGCTGATCTGGCGCCCACTGGTGAGCTTACGCATGTACGGGATCACGGCTCGTGTCTATCCACTATCAGTGACGTGGCACCCGGCCATCCGCGGGCGATGGGGCGCCGGCCGCCTATTGTCCACTCAACAGCGCCTCGTAGCGCCGACAGGTCTCGCTCAGCCAGCCCGACGCCACGCCGTCGATCAGGTGGTCCGGCGGCAGTTGCGCCAGTTTCCTGATCGTGCTGCGGTATTCGTGCAATGCCCGTTCGGTGCGCCCCGCCTGGCGGTAGCACTCGGCCAGGTGGAAGGCGATCACCGGTGAGCTGCCATCCAGCTCGCGCGCCCGCTCCAGCTGGCTGATGGCGGCGCTGTACTGTCCCTGCTGGGCGTAGATCAAGCCGATCAGCAGGTGAGCCTCCGTTGTGCGCGGATTGAGCTCAAGGGCCCGCCGGGCCTCAGCCGCTGCCAGGTCGAGATCGCCGCGATCGGCATGGGCCCGGGCAGCTAGCGCCAGCACCTGTGGAGCCTGCGCCCCGGCCAGTGGCGCGGCGTAGAACAGCTCGAGGGCCGTCTCAGCCTGCCCGGCGTCGAGCAGGGCGCGCCCCCGGGCCACAACCTCCGCGCTCACCGGAGGGGTGGGCGCCGGCTCGGGGCGCTGCGGCGGACGCAGGGGCGTCGTGGGCGTCGGGCGGCTCGGCGCGACGCTGCTGCCCAATGGGCTGCGGCGCGCCTCGGGCTCCTTGACGTAGAGGTACGCCCCGGCCACCTCGCGCCAGCGGAACCGGTCGAAAATGTTCCACAGGATCTCGGAGAAGCCCAGGAAGAGCGCGCCCCCTTCGTCCATCGTCCGGTAGAACTGCTCCATCAGGGCGCGGCAGGTGCGCACCTGGAAGTAGATGGTCACATTCTGGCAGAAGACCACGTGCATGGCCTGGGCCTGCGGCGGAAATGGGTCGAGCAGGTTGAATTGCTCGAAGCGAACCAGCTGGCGTACCGCCGGACGCACTGCGAGCGCATCACCGTGCCGCTCGAAAAAGCGCGCCTGCTGCTGGGGCGAGAGGTTGCTCAGCGTGCGCCCTCGGTAGACCCCGGCACGGGCTCTGGCCAGCGCTGCCTCGCTCAGGTCGGTGGCCCAGACCTCCACCGGGCGCGGCAGGGGGTCGCCCAGGGCCTCCAGCGCGCTGATTGCGATCGAGTAGGGCTCCTCGCCGGTGCTGCATCCGGCACTCCAGATGCGCAACGGCTGGCCGGGCGGCAGGCGCCGGTGCAGTTCAGGCAGGATCGCGGCCCGCAATGCATGCATATGCGGCCGGTTGCGGAAGAACTGGGTCTCGTGGTTGAGCAGCAGTTCGCTCAGCCGCTGGAGTTCCTCCGGCTGCTGGCGCACGCGCAATTCGGCCACATAACGCTGCGGCGGCTGGCCAAGCAGCCCCGCCCGCCGACGGATCGCCGCCTCGAGCGCGGTCGCCCGCGTATCATCGAGGTAGACTCCGCAATAGTCGGCCACCAGGTCACGCAGGGCGGCGATCTGCTGTGGGGCCAGGATGTCTCTACTTGTCACTGTGGTCGTCATTGCCAACTGAGCCTCTGGCACGGCCGCCAGGGAGCGTCGCCCGGCCGTGCGTCGCTGCTCACGGGCGGCGGGCCGGCGCCAGCCGTGTACACAGGGCCTCGGCGATCCGCTGCGGCGGCAGCACAGCGTCTACAGCACCGAGCTCGATCGCGGCCCGCGGCATCCCGAAAATCGCACTCGTCGCCTCGTCCTGGGCGATGGCGTAGCCACCCGCCCGGCGGATCGCCTGCATGCCGATCGCGCCATCGCGCCCCATCCCCGTGAGCAGGACGCCCAGCGACCGCTCGCCATACACCGCGGCCACCGATTGCATCACAATGTCGATCGCCGGCCGCTGGATGAGCAGCGGCAGGCCACTCAGATGCACCGTGCCGTCCGGTTGGACCAGCAGGTCGTAGCGATCAGGCGCTACCAGCACCTGCCCCGGACAGAGCGCCATCCCCTCCGCGGCCAGCGCAACCTGCAGCGGGATGCTGCGCGTCAGCCATTCAACCATCCCGGTGCTGAAGCCATGGGCGATATGTTGCACCACCAGGATCGCCGCGGGAAAATCGGCCGGCAGGGCCGCCAGAATCTGGCGCACCACGCGCGGTCCGCCGGTCGAGGCGCCGATGACCACCACCGGGTGAACGATCGGCAGCGCCGGATTGGCCGGGGGAGCCGGCAGTTGTCCGGCGACCGGGCGTGGCCGGGCCGGCTCGTGCCCAGGGGCCGCTGTCGCCGCGCCGGCCTTGCGCCGGCCACGCAGATGGGTAACGACACGCACCCGGGCGAGCAGCCGCACCTTCTGCAGCAGCGTGCGTCGCGCCCAATCGACGCCGCCCAGGCTCGCGAGCGACGGCTTCTCCATCACATCCAGGGCGCCGGCGCCGAGCATCTTGAAGGTGATGTCGACCTCGTGGTCGGTGAGCGACGCGGTGAGCACCAGAATCGGCGTTGGATGGTAGGCCATGATCTGGCGGGTTGTCTCCACCCCATCCATCACCGGCATGCGCACGTCGAGGATCACCAGATCGGGCCGCAATTTGGCCACCAGGGCCAGGGCCTCGCGCCCGTCGCCGGCCTCGCCCACCACGCGCAGGTCCGGCTCACGGGCCAGCAGATCACACAGCGCGCGCCGCATGAGCGCCGAGTCATCTACGATCAGGATGCGTAGCGGGGTGTCCATTGTGGCTCACTGCAACTCAAGCACCAGCTTGACCCGGTTCGGCAAGTTCAGCAGGTCGATGTCCTTGTTCAGATAGTCATCCACTCCGGCCTCGAAGGCGGCGTGCTTGTCGTCGGTCGAGGTGAGCATGATGATGCGCAATTCGTCGAGCTGCGGATCTTCCCGCAGGCGACGGCAGACTTCGTAGCCGTCGATGCCGGGCATCTGCACGTCAAGCACCATCAGGTCCGGCATCTCCTCGGCGATGCAGGCCAGCGCGTCTTCGCCGCTGTGGGCCAGACGTACCTCGTAGCCACACAGCTCCAACCGGAGCTTCACGATGTCGGTCACGAGCCGGCTATCGTCCACCACCAGGATTTTCCCCGTCATAGCGCTCCTCTTGGTCTGGTTGGCGTCAGTGCTTCCGCCCCGATCCGCTGGCGCCTCCCCGATCGGCCGGCGATCGTGGGACGTTAACCGGTCGAACGACCGAGCCTGCCTGCGCCGAGTCCAGCATACTGCCGTCCTGTAACTGCAGCCCTACCGCCCACCGTCGAGCAGCTGGCGTACCACATCGAGCAGACTCTCCTGGTCGAACTGGCTCTTGACAATGTAGGCCTGAGCGCCAGCTTCCAGACCACGGCGCCGGTGCTGTTCGGCCGCCAGGCTGGTAAGCAGCACCACGGGCACGGCGCAGAGTTGCCGATCGGCGCGAATGCGCGCGGCGAGCTCGAAGCCATTCAGCCGGGGCATCTCGACGTCGCTCACCACCAGGTCAATCGGTCGGCGGCTCAGGATATCGAGGGCGTCGACGCCGTCAACGGCGACCGTCACGTCGTAGCCGGCGGACTGGAGGATGCTCCGGATGAGTTCGCGGGTGGTGAATGAGTCGTCGGCGACCAGCAACCGGCGTGGTTGCCGGATCTCAGGCATGGGTAGCGGTGCGGCCTGGGCCTGCTGCGCAAGCACCAGCGGGTTGAGCAGCAACACCAGGCTGCCGTCACCGAGCTGAATGGCGCCACCGAACCTGCGGTGGGACGCCAGGAGCGCCCCGAGCGGCTTGACCACCACTTCGCGTTCGTCGAGCAGCGCGTCGACGAGCAGGGCCAGTGGTCGCTGCGGGCTCCCGGCCAGCACGGCGGGCATGCGCTCATCAGTGCTGAAGAGCCGCGGCGCTTCGATCCCCAGTACATCGGCCAGGGCCAACAAGGCCACGGTGCGGCCCTCGTGCTCGAACGTGGGCTGACCCTCGAGCAACTGGATCTGGCTGCGCTGCACCCAGATCGTGCCCTGGCAGCCGCTCGCCGGCAGGGCGTAGCTGCTGTGACCAACCTGCACTAGCAGCACCCGCGTGGTCACCAGGGTGAGCGGCAGTCTGAGGGTGATCTGGGTGCCGTGGCCGGGCTGCGCCTCGATGTGCACCTGTCCGCCCAGTTCGGCGAGGTTGGTGCGCACCACGTCCATACCCACGCCGCGCCCCGAGATGTCGGTGACCATACCGGCAGTTGAGAAGCCGGGTGCAAAGATCAGTTCGAGCGCCTCGTGGTCGGCCAGACGCCCGGCAGCCTCGGTGCTGAGCAGGCCCAGGCGCACGGCCTGCGCGCGGATCCGCGCCGGGTCGATGCCTCGCCCATCGTCGGCGACGATGACGCGAACGTCGCCGTCAGCGGCCTCGGCGCTGACCGTCACGACACCCTCGGGTGGCTTGCCGGCCGCCACACGCTCCGCGGCAGCTTCGAGGCCATGGTCCACGGCGTTGCGCACCAGGTGCAGCAGCGGGTCCGTGATCAACTCCAGCACCTTGCGGTCGAGCTCAACCGTTTCACCACGCAACTCCAGACGCACCTGCTTGCCCGTAGCCTCGGCCAGGTCGCGAACCGCGCGCGGCAAGCCGCTGTAGACAGTCGCGATCGGCAGCAAGCGCGCCGCAATCACCTCTCGCTCGAGATCCTGCACCAGAAACCGGTGCTGCCCACTGTGGCGCGCGAAGCGTTCACCCTGCTCCTCGGCGAGGAGCGCAGTGGAGTCAGCGGCGGCCCGTGCCGCGGCCAGATGCCGGTCAAGTGCCTGGCGCTGGGCCGGTGAGAAGCGCAGGCGGGCCAGTTCATCCTCGAGCAGGCTCAGGGCGCGCAACTGCCGTTCGACGGTCGCCTGGAACTCGCGCAGTTCGTCCAGATGATTGGCAAACACCTGCTGACCCACCACCAGTTCGCCGGCGAGATTGAGCAGGCGATTCAGCCGATCGACCCGCACCCGTACCGTCTGGTGTTGCGCGCGAGCAGGCGCGGCGCGGATGGTCGGCTCTGGCGAGGTGAAGGCCCGTACGCTAGCCGGATCAGGACGGGGAGTCGGTTGCGCCTGGGCGGGCAATGACGCGATCAGCCCATCAACGTCCACCGGGCTGGGCCGGGCCTCACCGGCAACGGCGGCCAGCGCGAGGATGGCGTCGCCACCACGCAGCAGCCCGTCGGTCAGCGGGCGATCCAGCGTGCGCTGGCCCTGGCGCAGTTCATCGAGCAGGTGCTCAAGCGCATGGGCGAGGCGGCTGATCGGCTCAAAGCCAAGCATGCGCGCCGAGCCCTTGATCGTATGCACCGCGCGAAAGATCCGGTCCACGGTTGCTCGCCGTTCGGTCGCGGCGCTCGTGCTTTCGAGCGCGAGCAGTCCGTCGCTGAGCACGCGGACGTTCTCCGCCGTCTCCTCACGGAACTGGTTGTGAAACGAGGAGAGGTCCATAGGTGAGAAGGGCTGACAGCCGGCCGGTTATGGGTGCCGTGTCGTGCTACTGCGGGCGCGCTACTCGTCGCGCACGGCGATGCCGTGCAGCCGGTCGGCGATCGCGGTGAGCGTCGCGGCCGACTCAGCCATCTGGCGCGAGCCCTGGGCCGTCTGGCGGGCCACCTCGGCGATCTCGCGCATGGTTTCAACTACCTGCTCGCTGGCGCTCTGCTGCTGGGCGGTGGCCAGGCCGATCTCGGCCGCGCTCTGGGCGGTGCGCTCGGCCACCATCACGATGTTGTCCATGATCAGGCCGGCCCGATGGGCCAGATCGACGCCGTGCTCAACCTCCTTGGTGCCCTCCTCGGCAGCCAGCACGGCGGCGCCCGTCGCCTGGCGGATCTCGGCAATGACGCCCTTGACCTCCTTGGCGGCGGCCAGGGTGCGGTTGGCCAGGCTCTTCACCTCGGCGGCGACGACGGCAAAGCGGCGCCCGTGTTCGCCCGCGCCCGCCGCCTCGATGGCGGCGTTGAGCGCCAGCAGGTGGGTCTCGTCGGAGATGTCGTCGATCAGGTCGATGATCTCGCCGATCTGCTGGGAACGCTCGCCCAGGCCCAGCACCCGGGTCGTGACGTCGGCGACGCGCCCGCGGATGCGCTCCATGGCCTGGATGCTCTCGTCGACCGCGCCCTGGCCACTGCTGAGGTTCTCGAGCGTCTGCTGGGCGGCCAGGGCCACCTGCTCGGCCGACTGGGCGATCTGGCGCGCGGTGCTGCCCAGTTCCTCGATGGTAGTGGAGACCTGTGAGACGGCGCTGGCCTGCTCGGTGGCGCCGCTGGCCTGCTGTTGCGAGGCCACCTGCAACTCCTGGGCCGCGGCGGCCAGCTCGCTGCCCAGTTCGACCTGCTGGATGTTCTTCTCCATCAGCTGCTCGGTCTTCTTCAGCAACTCCTCGGCGCGCTCCTGTGACTGGGCCACGACGCGGACGAGATCACGTCCGGTCAGCCAGGCCATAGCGGCGAGAAAAACGCCGCAGATCAGAAAGGTCGCGCTATAGATCCAGGGCCGAGCCGGCAGTGGCTGGTAGAGGCCGGCAAACTCGGCCGCGCCGAGGGTCAGGTAGCTGGCAAGCGCCAGCAGCGTAACGTAGAGACTATCGCGACCGTGGCCCAGCAGTCCGGCGCTGACCATCGGGATCAAGAAGATCATGGCCAGCGGGCCGGTGGTGCCGCCGAGCAGGAAGACCGCGAGGGTGGCGCAGAGCAGCATGCCATAGAAGACCACGCGGCCGCTCAGCGCGGTACGCCCGCGGCGGAGCAGGGCGTAGGCCCCCAGGTAGCTCAACAGCGCGGCGACGCTGATCAGTGAGGCCACGAGGCCGGCGCCGTTGCCAACCGCGCGCGCGACCCAGAGGCCGACCATCGCAGTCCAGAAGAGGCCGACGATGCTGATACCACTGGCGATCAGCACGCGCATGGCGCCGACGTTATCGCGCAGCAGCAGGGGCTGCTCGTGATCAGGGCCGAAGAGATGGGCAGTTGTCTGGTACATGGTCGGTTCCCTCCCACTGACTGGGGATGGGCTATCGGGCTGGCGGGCGAAGGGTAAGCTATCCACGCTGGTGTCCTGAGCCGATGATGCGGGCTGATCGAGCGAAGCCGGGATCAGGCGGTGGCCCCGAGGGCCAGGTCGGTGGCGATACGTCGCAGGTCGAGAATGAGCACCGGGCAGTCATCGACGGCCATGGCGCCGAGCACCCAGGGGGCGCGCAGGCGGCGCGCCAGGAACGGCGCGAGGGGCTGGATGCCCGTGTGGGCCGCCAGACTCTCAACGCGCTGAACCAGCAGGGCGACGCTGCGCCGTCGCAGCGTGACAGTGAGGGCCTGGCGCCGCCCGGGCACCGCGTGATCAAGCGGATCGAGCAGTGGCCCGAGGTCGCGCACCAACAGCGGGCGGCCACGGGCATCGCTGGCCCCCGGCAGTGGGGCCCGCCCCAGCAGATCGACGTGGCTGCGCGGCACGAAGTAGCGCCGGCCCGCGGTACGCAGGTCGAGCAGCAGGGTGCTGGCCGCCGTCGAGGTCATCAGACGTCCTCCTGTACGGCGGCGATCAACGCGCCCAGGTCGAGCATCCCCAGCGGGTAGCCCGCGTACCGGGTGACGGCGCCAAGCAGGCGGGCGCGTTGCGCCTCGCGCGGACCGGCCGGTGGAGGCTGCGTTTCGCTGGCCAGTGGGGCGAGATCGACCACTGCGTCGACCAGCAGCGCGAAATCGACCGTGTCATGGCGGGCCACAACCAGACGGGTATTGCGATCGGGCAGACTGGCGGGTAGGCCCAGGGCAAGGCGCAGATCGACGACCGGCAGAACCACGCCGCGCTGGCTGACGACGCCGGGGATCACCGCTGGCGCGCCAGGCACGGGGGTGGGTGCGCGCCAGCGCGCCACTTCGCGGACACATGCGCCCGCCAGGGCGTACAGCTCGGTGGCGGCGCGCACGATGAGGAAAGGGGAAGCATCGACGGTGGGCGGCTCGCAGCCGGTCACTGCCGGTAGGGTAATGTCGCTCATGGCAAGGATGTCGTGTCACGTAGAGCGGCTGGCCCGCCTGGCGGCGGCCTGCGCGCAGGATACACTGAATGGTATAGATCGATCAAGACAGCGCGTGGTACATCAGTCTGCTTGTGCGCAGTACTCTTGGTGCGCCGGCAACGGACCTGGCCATTCGACGGGCTTGTCAATGGTACCCACCCGGGGTATAATCGCCCGTTGCCTGGTTCGAGCGAAGCAGGGCAGAGCACAGACGAAAGGCCACATTCGGTGAGCAAGAAGATCCGTGTCGCGATGATCGGCGTCGGCAATTGCGCCTCATCGCTGGTACAGGGCGTGCACTACTACCGCGATGCGAACGAAGACACCGAGATCCCCGGGCTGATGCACGTGAATCTCGGTGGTTATCACATTGGCGATATCGAATTCACGGCGGCCTTTGACATCGCTGATACCAAAGTCGGCAAAGATCTCTCAGAGGCGATCTTCGCCGAGCCGAACAACACCTACAAATTCGCCAACGTGCCCCACATGGGTGTCCCGGTTTCACGGGGGATGACCCACGACGGCATAGGCAAGTACCTGAGCCAGGTCGTTCGCAAGGCGCCTGGTTCGACGGACGACATTGTCGGTATTCTGAAGTCCACCCAGACCGACGTGGTGATCTCCTATCTGCCGGTGGGCAGCGAGATGGCCACCAAGTGGTACGTGGAGCAGATCCTCGAGGCGGGCTGCGCATTCATCAACTGCGTGCCGGTATTCATTGCGAGCCAGGGCTACTGGCGCCGGCGCTTCGAGGAGAAGGGCTTGCCGATCATCGGTGACGACATCAAGAGCCAGGTAGGGGCCACGATCACGCACCGGGTGCTGACGACGCTGTTCAAAGAGCGGGGCGTGCGCCTTGATCGCACCTACCAGCTGAACTTCGGTGGGAACAGCGACTTCCTGAACATGCTCGAGCGCGAGCGCCTGGAGAGCAAAAAGATCAGCAAGACCAATGCCGTCACCAGCCAGTTGGACTACGACCTGCCGGCGGAGGCGGTCCACGTTGGCCCGAGCGACTACGTGCCCTGGCTGGGCGACCGCAAGTGGGCCTACATCCGGATGGAGGGGACGACCTTTGGCGACGTGCCGCTCAACCTTGAGCTCAAGCTGGAGGTGTGGGACTCGCCGAACTCGGCGGGGGTAGTGATTGACGCCATCCGCTGCGCAAAGCTCGCCCTGGACCGGGGCATCGGCGGGGCGCTCTACGCGCCGAGCAGCTACTTCATGAAGACGCCGCCGAAGCAGTACACCGATTACGAAGCGCGCGATTTCACCGAGCGCTTCATCCGTGGCGAAGTGACGCCGAAGTGAGACGGCACCCCTGGTTGTTGGATGGTGTTGGCGGCGTAGCCGC
>DAOUBZ010000156.1:0-4470 GCA_034432515.1 Chloroflexaceae bacterium
TGGCATATGCCACGCCCCTACTTGCGTGTTAGAACACTTTACGGTAGAGTAAAGGAGATTGCTTTGCAAAGCATGTGCACTATTGGGTGACCGAGGAGACCGTGATGGCAACCGGGCCCCGCGCGCGCGATACGTTCAAAGGCCTGTGGATCTCCGACATGTCCATCCGCCAGCCGGTGTTCATCACCATGATCATGCTGGCGGTGATCACGTTCGGCATCCTCGCCTTCCGCACCACCCCCGTCAATCTGCTGCCCGACATCGACATTCCGATCATGTCCGTCTCGCTGAGCTACCCCGGCGCCGGCCCAGAGAGTGTGGCCGACCAGGTGGTCAAGCCGATTGAAGAGGCGGTCAATACGCTTGCCGGCCTCGATGAGATCAGTTCCCAGGCCAGCGAGGGCGTTGCACTGATCATCCTCCAGTTCCAGGCCGGGACCGATATCAAAGAGGTCGAACAACAGGTCCGCGAGAAGGTCAATGCTGTGCTCCCGACCCTGCCGCGCGATGTGCGCCAGCCGGTCTATGCGCGCTTTGACCCGAACCAGGATCCGATCATGTCGATCGCGGTGGCGGGGACCGCCGGCCAGTCGCCGCTGGAGTTGCGTAACGTCCTCGACAACGAGATCGTGCCCCTGCTCCAGCGCGCCCAGGGCGTTGGCTCGATCAGTGTGAGCGGCGGGCAGACCCGGCAGATCAACGTGCTGATGGACCTCGAGAAGCTCCAGGCCTATGGCATCCTGCCGGTGCAGATCAGCAACTCGCTGCGCCAGGCCAACGCAAACCTCGGCCTCGGCTCGATTGTGCAGGGCGACCAGGAGATCAACCTGCGCGCCCCCTCGCTGCTCCAGACCCCTGA
Source organism: Chloroflexaceae bacterium (assembly GCA_034432515.1). Classification (GTDB taxonomy): domain Bacteria; phylum Chloroflexota; class Chloroflexia; order Chloroflexales; family Chloroflexaceae; genus JACAEO01. The sequence continues at coordinate 860 of DAOUBZ010000156.1, forward strand.
GGATATCACCCGCATCCAGATCACCGGCACCCCCTACCGCGTCGGTGACGTGGCCCGCGTCGAGGATGGCGTGGCTGATGTGAACCGCCTCTCGCGCCTCGACGGCAGCGACGCGATCATCCTCCAGGTCCGCAAGCAGAGCGGCACCAATACGGTGGCCGTTGCCGCCAATGTGCGCGAGGCGCTCGATGAGGTCTTCGCCACGCGCCCCGAGTTGACCTACACCATCCCCCGTGACGACTCCGAGGCAGTGCGCTCCTCGATCACCAGTTCGATCGAAGAGCTGATCTTCGCCTCGATCGCCGCCTTTGTCGTCGTCTGGGCCTTCTTCCGCAACCTGCGCAGCACGATTATCACGATGACCGGTCTGCCGATCATCCTGATCGGCACCTTCATCTTCATGCCGCTGTTCGGGCTGACGATCAACCTGATCACGCTGCTGGCGCTCTCGCTCTGCGTCGGCCTGGTCATCGACGATGCGATCGTCGTGCGCGAGAATATCTTCCGCCACATGGAGCGCGGCGAGACGCCCCGCGTGGCCTCCTCCCGTGGTACGTGGGAGGTCGGCCTCTCGGTGGTGGCGATGACGCTCACCATCGTGGCGGTGTTCGTCCCCGTTACCTTCGCCGAGGGTACCGCCGGGATTGTCTTCAAGTCCTTCGGCCTCGTCGTCTCGATCGCCATCCTGCTCTCGCTGGCCGAGGCCTTCACGCTCGCCCCGATGATGTCGGCCAATGTCTTCCCCGGGGTGAAGGTCAAGCCCCACGTCGAGAAGGGCCCCCATCACGATGCCGTGCCCGAACTGAAGCTCGACCACCTTGAGGGCACGCACATCGACCGCGACGCCGGCCTCATCCACGAGGCTCAGGAGGATCCGGGCCGCATGGGTATGGCTTATGGCTCGCTGCTGGCCTGGACGCTCCGCTCCACCCGCAACCGGTTGCTGGTGGTTGGCATTGCGATTGGTGTGCTGGTGCTCAGCATGGTCGTCGCCAGTGGGCTCAAGTTCTCCTTCTTCCCCGAGCAGGACCCGCACCAGTTCCTGATGGGCTTTGAGGCTCCTCCCGGCACCACGCTGGAGCAGACCAACAGCCTCGCGCTGCAGGCCGAGCAGATCCTGCTCGCCGACGAATCCGTCGAGACCGTGATCACCAACGTGGGCTTTGCCGGCAACCCCGAGCGCGCTGAGTTCTTCGTCAAGCTCAAGGGCCGCACGCCCACCGTCCCCGTCCAGGAACGGCTGCGCGAACAGCTCGGCTTTCTGCCGCGCGTCTCCTTTGCGCTGCCGAGTTTCCAGCCCACCAGCACCGGCGTCGCCGGCCGCGAGCTGCAGGTCAGTCTGCAGACGACGCGCCCGCTCAGCGAGCTCGGCCCGGTGGTCGATGCGGTGATGGCCGAACTGCAGCAGACGCCCGGCCTGGTTGATGTGGACACGAACTTCCAGACCGGTAAGCCCGAGCTGCGCTTCATCGCCGATCCCGGCCGTATCGGTGAGCTAGGGGTGACCAACGACGACATCGCGACCTCGGTGCGCGCGCTGATCAAGGGCGACCAGGCCACAGTGCTGCGCCAGAACGGCGTCGATACCGATGTGGTGGTACGCCTGGAGCCCGAGGACCGCGCCGGCGTCGAGTCGCTGGGCGCGATCAGCATCCCCACGCGCACCGGCAATGTGCCGCTGAGCGCGCTTGGCACCGTTGAACTGGCCTCCAGCCCGGTCACCATTCGCCGGCTTGACCGGCTGAACCAGGTGCTGATTGGCGCCAACCTGCAGGGCCGCAACCTGGGCGAGGTGCAGGCCGAGGTGGCCCCGCGCATCGAAGCCCTCGGCATCCCCGCCGATGTCGTTGTGAGCTACGTCGGCACCCTGCAGCAGACCTCCGAGGGCTTCGACTCGCTGCTGCTGGCCATGGCCCTCTCGGTGCTCTTCGTCTACATGGTTCTGGCGTCGCAGTTCGGCTCCTTCGCCCAGCCGCTGGTGATCATGATGGCCATGCCGTTCAGCTTCATCGGCGCGTTTCTGGTGCTGCGCAGCATCGGCATCGACCTCGACATCACCGGCATGATCGGTCTGATCATGCTGCTCGGCCTGGTGGTGAAGAACTCGATCCTGCTGGTCGATTTTACCAACCGGCTCCGTGAGCTGGGGGCATCCAAGCACGAGGCGCTGCGCCTGGCCGGCGCCATCCGCCTGCGCCCGATCCTGATGACGGCGCTTTCACTGGTGGCCGGCGCCCTGCCCACCGCGCTCGGCATCCACGTGTTCGGCACCGGCCAGGGCAGCGAGTTCCGCAAGGGGCTGGCCTGGGTGATCATCGGCGGTATGCTCACCTCGACGTTGTTGACCCTGCTGGTGGTGCCCACCGTGTACAGCCTGATGGACTCGGCGACCACGCGGGCCTCAGCCTGGGTGCGCCGGCGCTTCCCCGCCGCCGTACCGGCTGCACCCAGTGAGCCGCCCCCTCCGCCCCCGGTCGCCAGCCCCGGGGCCACCAAGTCCGAGTCGGGTGCGGATTAGTAGTCTGTGAAGGAAGTGTCTCGGTGCTCTCCCAGCCCTGGCATGCTGAGCGCAGCGAAGCATCTTCCGCTATCTAGGAGTCGATCCCGTGCGTCAGAAGATTCTTGCCTCTGCGTTGCTTGTCGCGGCGCTGAGCGCCTGCGCAACGACCACCCCTGCGGCGCAGCCAACGGCTGAGACCCGGCCGACCATGGTGCTGCCTACGGCCGCGCCGATTGGTGCCGGCGCGGCCCCCGCCGGGCAGCCGGCGGCCACTCCCGTGCCGCTCCTCAACCTTGGTGTTACTGCCTCGGGCGAGATCGCCGCCCGCAGTTCGGCCGAACTGAGCTTCCGCGTGCCGGGCACCGTCGCCACGGTGCTGGTCGAGGAGGGCGATCCGGTGCAGGCCGGCCAGGAGCTCGCCCGCCTCGATGTTGCTGATCTGGAGCTGCAGGTGCGCCAGGCCGAGGCGGGGCTGGCCCAGGCTCGCGCCGGCTACGAGCGCCTGGTCGAGGGCGCCAGCGCCGAAGAAGTCGCTGCGGCCCGTGCCCAGGTGGCCCAGGCCCAGGCGGCGCTGCGCCAGGCCCGCGGCAGCGTCACCGATGCCGATATCGCCGCCGCCGAGCAGGCGCTCCAGTCGGCCCTGGCCCGCCAGGCCGAGATCGAGGCCGGCCCCAAGGCCACCGATCTCCAGCAGGCCGAGGCCGGCGTGCAACAGGCCGCTGCCAACCTCGAACTCCAACGGGCCAACCTCTCCGCCTCAAAGACCAGCGCCCAGCTGCGCATGGACCAGGCCGCCAACCAGCTCCGTGATGCCCAGGACGCCTACAGCATGGTCTACTGGCGCAATCGCGAGCTCGAGAAGCTCCCCGGCGACCTGCCCCAGGAGGCCCGCGACCGCGAGGCCTCGGCGCTACGCGCAGTGCAGACCGCCGAGGCGCAGCTGGAGCAGGCCCGCGTGGCCTTTGAGCAGGCACAGCAGGCCGAAATCGAGGGTCTGCAGGCCGCCGAGGCCCAGCTGAGCCAGGCGCGGGCCAGCCTGCAGCGCCTGCTCGACGGCGCCACCGCCGAGCAGCGCGCCGCTGTCGCCGCCCAGGTGGCCCAGGCCCGCGCC
>DAOUBZ010000157.1:0-2437 GCA_034432515.1 Chloroflexaceae bacterium
GGGCCTGGGCCGCGGCCCGCCGACCCTGGCCCCCGGCCGCCTGGGCCGCTGCGGCCGTGGGCGCGGGCGTCTGCGCGCTCATTGGCAGCTACGCGCTCACCAACCAGCGCTACTTCGGCACCAACGGCTACGACCTGGGGCTCTACGACCAGACCCTCTGGCTGATCAGCCGCTTCATGCCGAACTACAGCACCGGGGCCGGGATCACCATGATCGGCTCCCACGCCGCGCTGGCCCTCTACCCGCTCGCCGCGCTCTACTGGCTCATCCCGGATGTACGGGCGCTGCTGCTCTTCCAGGTGCTCGCCGTGGCGCTCGCCGTGGTGCCGCTCTACCTGCTCGGGCGCGAGCGGGGCGTGCCCTGGCTGGGCGTGGCCACGGGCGTCGCCTACCTGGCCCACCCGGCGACCCAGAACATGGCGTTGTTCGACTTCCACATCGACAGTGTGGCCGCCAGCGCGCTGCTCTGCGCCCTGTGGGCCGCCGAGGCGCGGCGCCCGCGCCTGCTCATCGCTTGCTGCGTGCTGGTGGTGCTGTGCAAGGAGAACTTCGCCATCAGCACCGCCTGGCTCGGGCTGTGGCTGGCCCTGCGCGGGCAGCGCCGGCTGGGGCTCGGCATCACGCTGGGCAGTATCGCCTGGTTCCTGTTCGCCACCCAGTGGCTGGTGCCGGCGCTGATCGGCAAGAGCGCGTCGCTCCATGTCTCACGTTTTGCCCAGTACGGCGACTCGCTTCCGGCGATTGCCTGGTTTGCCCTGACCAACCCGCTAGTCGTGCTGCGCGACATGCTCGCGCCCGGGGCAGGGAGCTACCTGTTTGCGCTGCTGGCGCCCTTCGCCTTCCTGCCGCTGCTCAGCCCCTACGCGCTGCTGGCGCTGCCGGCCCTGGCGATCAACCTGCTTAGCGCCTTCGACGGCCAGCGCTCACTGTTTTACCACTACGATGCGCTAATCGTCGCCGTGCTGGCCGCCGCCGCGCTCGACGCCGCCGCCCGGCTCGCGCGGCTGGCCGGAGCAGCCGCGCACGCCAGGGGCCAGAGGGTGGGGCGGAGCGTCCTGCAGGCTACCCCACCTCCGGCGGCTGCAGCCGCGGGCAACCAGCTGCAAAGCCGGCCTGCGCCGGCTCCAGCAGGCGGCGCGAGCAGCCTGCCCAACGATAGCCGAAGCCTTCAGGGTTCCGGCGGACCGGGGGGCGGTGGCTCGCGCCCGAACATGCCTCACGCTCGGGGACAGGCCTGGGCCAGCGCCATCCTGGCCGCCCTGCTGCTTGGCGCGGCCTGGCAGGCCCAGGGGCTGGTGGAGTTGCGTCGGACCATGGTCGAGACAATGGTCGCCCGCGATGCTGGCCTGGTCGACCGGCGCGCGTATATGCGCTCGCTGGTCGGCGCGGCGACGGGGGTGTCGGCCCAGACCGGCTTCCACCCGCACCTGAGCCAGCGCCAGCAGATCTTCATCTACCCTAACCCATTTCTGCGCGCTGACTTCTACTACCCCGCGGGCATGCCCTTTACGCCGCAGATCGACCAGATCCTGCTGGACATCCGCCGCATCGAACCGGGCAGCGTAACGATCGCCGACAAGGTGCAACTCTATCGTGACTTGGAGGAGCGGGGCCTCTACCGGCGTGCCGCCGATCTGGGCGGGATCGTGCTGTTTGAACGGGTGCCCGGTGCGCCGGCGCACTGCTACGGGCCGGGGTGGGCTGGCGCAGCGTGTCGGATCGAGGAGCCCCAATGACCCCGCTCACCCGGCGCGAGTTGGGGGCCATCCTGCTCGCCGCTGCGCTCACCAGCCTGGTCCACGTCGCACTGCTGGCGACGTTGATCCCGCTGAACGGGCTCTGGTCGGGCGACCAGGGGGCAAAGCTGGTGCAGGTGATCAGTCTGATCAAGACACGCTTCACCAGCCTGGCCCTGGTCGAACCGCCGGGCCACACGCTCGACCCGAGCGGGCGGTTCTCGCCACTGCCGACCCTGCTCACCTGGCACGACACGGAACGGGGCGTCTTCTACAGTCTCTTCTCCTACCCCTATGCCGCGCTCACCGCGCCGCTGTTCTTTGTCCTCGGCTTCCCCGGCCTGTTCATCGTGCCGGTGCTGGCCACCGGCGTCACGCTAGCACTGGGAGGGCTCATCGGCCAGCGCCTCGGGCTGCGACCGGCCTGGATGCTGCCGCCGCTGCTGGGTCTGGCCACCCCACTCGGCTTCTACGCCATGGTCCCGTGGGAGCACGCGCTGGCCGTAGCAGCAACCAGCGGGGCGACGCTGCTGCTGCTGCGGGAGTTGGGGCGGGATGGGCGGGCGCGCGGTGGTGTGTGGGCGGCGGCGGGCCTGCTGGCGGGGCTGGCGTGCTGGCTGCGACCGGAGACGATCTGGTTTGGTCCGGCGCTGCTGGCCGGCGCATTGCTGGCCGGCTCGCGGCGCCCGGCGCCACTGCTG
>DAOUBZ010000158.1:0-6959 GCA_034432515.1 Chloroflexaceae bacterium
TGCGCGAGAACCCGCGCACCGTCCGCGCCTTCGTCGAGGCCACCCTGCGCGGCTGGGCCGACGCCATCGCCGACCCCGACGGCGCGGTGGAACTGATCCTGGCCTACAACCCCGAGCTGGAGCGTGAGCAACTGGCCTTCGAGGCCGCCGAGACGATCACGCTAATCCGCTACGGCCCCGGCGAACGCTGCCCCGGCATCAACGACCCCGAGCTCTGGGCCGCCGAGGCGCGCCTGCTCCAGGATCTGGGCATCCTCAGCGCCCCACCCGACCTGGAGGCCGCCGTACAGGGCCAGTTCGTGCGCGATTTCTATGCCGCCCGGGGGGTGAGGTGCGGAGGGTAATGGGGGACGGACGGCGCCGGGGGCGGCGGCCCGGCGGGCCATCCCCAACCCATCGCCCGCCCGGATTTTCCCCTCCGGCAGGGTGTGAGGAGACCTGGTTTCCCCACACTCCTGCTAATACGGAAGCGGAACCATGTAGGGCCGCGGGCAATGCTCGCGCCACACGGGAGCCGTGGGGTAGCTCAAATCGTAGCGCCGCGCCTACTCCTACAACCGCTCCAATTCATCGATCAACTGCCCATAGGTGTCCATCGCCGCCTGCACCGGGGCGGGCGTGGTCATGTCTACGCCTGCGTCGCGCAGCAGGTCGATCGAGGGCCGCGAGGAGCCGCTGCTGAGGAAGCGCAGGTAGCGCTCCACCGCCGGCTGGCCCTCACTGATGATCTGCCGGCTCAGCGCCAGCGCCGCCGAGAGGCCCGTCGCGTACTGGTAGACGTAGAAGTTGTAGTAGAAGTGGGGGATACGCGCCCACTCGAAGCCGATCTCCTCGTCGAGCGTCACCGTCGGGCCGTGATACGTGACCATCAACTCCTGGTAGCGCCGGGTCAGGCCTTCGGCGGTGAGCGGCTCGCCCGCCTCGACCAGTTCGTGCATGGTCAACTCGAAGCTGGCGAACATGGTCTGGCGAATGATCGTCCGCCGGATGTCCTCGATCTGCTGCACCAGCAGGCGCCGGCGCAGCGCCTCGTCGTCGCGGTGCTTGAGCAGATAGTCGGTGAGCAACGCCTCGTTAAGTGTCGAGGCCACCTCGGCCACGAAGATGGTGTAGTTGCCGTAGACGAAGGGCTGGCGCTTGCGCGTGAAGTAGGAGTGCATCGAGTGGCCCAGCTCATGGGCCAGGGTGAAGGCGTCGTCCAGACGGTCCTGGTAGTTGAGCAGGATGTAGGGCGGCGTAGAGTAGGCGCCACCGCTGTAGGCGCCGCTGCGCTTGCCCACATTCTCATACACATCGATCCAGCGGCTGCTGAAAGCCTGCTGCAACGCGGCGCCGTAGTCGGCGCCAAGCGGCGCAAAGGCGGCCTGCATGAGCTCGGTAGCCTCCGCGTAGGGCAGCATCAACTCCACGTCGGGGACGGGGTGGACGTAGAGGTCGTAGACCCGCAGGTCGTCGAGGCCCATCAGCCGTTTGCGGATCTCCATGTAGCGGTAGTTCTTGTCGAGGTTGGCCTCAACGGTGCGGATCAGGTTGTGATAGACCTCGAGCGGGATCTCGTTCGGCGTGAGGGCCGCCTCCAGCGCCGACCCGTAGTTGCGTACGCGGGCCTCGATCACGTGGGTGCGGATGGCCGCGCCGAGCGTCGTGGCGATCGTGTTGCGGAACGGGCGGTAGGCGCCGTGGTAGCCCTTGAAGGCATCGTGGCGCACGCGCCGGTCCGGACTCTCGATGAAACGCCGGTAGCGCCCGTGCGACAACTGGACGGTATTGCCCTCCTCGTCGGCGATCGCCGGAAAGCTGAGGTCCGAGTCGGTCAGCATCTCGAACGTCTCGAAAGGCGCCCGGGTGATGTCGCAGAACTGGGCGAGCACGCGCTCCACCTCGGCCGAGCGGATGTGGGCCCGCTGGCGGTTCAGTTTCTCCAACTCGTAATTGTAGAGCTGCAACGCAGGGGTTTCGCGCAGCCACTGCGCGAGCGTCGCCTCGGCGATGGCGAGGATCTCGGGCTCGATGAAGGCCATCAGCGCGGAGACGTGGGCGGCGAATGAGCCGGCCCGCTCCTGCAGGGCCTGGCCGGTCGTATCGGTGGCATCCGAGTCTTTGCGATGGGCGGCGTAGACATAGAGCGCGTAGAGCCGCCGCGCCACCTCGTCGCGCAAGGCCAGGACCCGCGCCAGCTGGGCGGGCCCCTGCCCGAGCGTGCCGTGCAGCGCGCTGAGCTCCTGGGCCAGCGCCTCGATCGCCGCGAGCTCGCGCTCCCAGGCTGCCACGTCGGCGAAGATCAGGCTGAGGTCCCAGGTGAACGCCACCGGTGCCTCGGCGCGGGTGGGCAGCTTGTGGGTCTCGGTCGTCATAGTGTACGCTCTCCTTATGCTGCGAACAGCAGCTGTTCCAGTCGATCGACGAAGCGCTCCAGGACGGCAAAGGCGCGGTCCAGCGGCTCGGGTGTGCGCATATCGATGCCGGCCAACTCCAGCGCCTCCAGCGGATAACAGGAGCCGCCCGCGCGCAGACAGGCCAGGTAGCGCTCCGCCGCGCCTGGCTCGCCGGCCAGCACCCGCTCAGCCAGGGCATTGGCGGCGGCGATGCCCGAGGCGTATTGAAACACATAGAAGTTCTGGTAGAGGTGCGGAAACGCCGCCCAGGTGATACCGACGCGCGCCTCGTCCACGTGCATAGCAGGCCCGTAGCCCCGCTGGAACAGCTCGGCCAGCAGGGCGCCCATGCCCGCGCCGGTGAGTGGCTCGCCGGCCTCAGCCTGCTCGTGGACACGCTGTTCGAACTGGGAGAGGATCGGCATGAGGAACAGGTAGCGATGGAAGTTGTGCAGGGCCTCCTCAAGCACCGCGATCTCCAACGCCCACTCGGGGCGCCGGGCCAGCAGGTAGCCGCGCAGCAGGGCCTGGTTGAAGTTCGAGGCCACCTCGGCCACAAACAGCGCGTAGCTCGCATAGACCGGCGGCTGGGCGCGGTTGGTCAGCCAGCTGTGCATCGAGTGACCAAGTTCGTGGGCCAGGGTGCTCGCCCCGCTCAGGCTGTCGTCGTAGTTCATCAGGATGAACGGATGCGTATCGTAGCTGCCCCCGGAGTAGGCGCCGCTCGTCTTGCCCCGGTTCGGATAGATGTCCACCCAGCGCTGGCGGGTAAGCCCGGCCTGCGCCACTGCCACGTACGTTTCACCGAGGGGCGCAACGCTCGCGCAGATCAGTTCCACGGCGCGCTCGTAGGACACCGGGTAGGGTGGGCCGAGCGGAGCAAAGATATCGCAGGGCTCCAGCACCTCCAGGCCCAGCGCCCGCCGCCGCAGCTCCCAGTAGCGGTGCCAGATCGGCAGGTGGCGGTTGCAGGCCGCGATCACGTTATCGTAGACCGTCCGCGGCAAGTTGCTGGCGTGGAGACTGGCCGCCAGCGCGCTGTCGTAGCCCCGCGCCCGGGCCAGAAAGACATCGGCTTTGACGCTCCCGGCATAGATCGCGCCAAAGGTGTTCTTAAAGGCCAGAAAGCCGTCCTGGTAACTCTCCCAGGCGTGCTTGCGCAGGGTGCGATCGGGGCTCTGGAGCAGTTCCTCGATCGTGCCGCGGGCCACCTCATGGCATCGGCCGGCGCTGTCCTCCGCCGCGGCGAAGCGCAGGTCGCCATCGGCGAGCATCAGGAAGGCGCTGGCAGGCGTGCTCAGGGGCTCGCCGGCCTGCGCCAGCAGTTGCTCAACCTCGCCCGAGCGGACGTAGGGCCCGCGGCGCCGCAGGTTCGCGAAGTAGTGACGGTAGGGCACAAGCGCCGGCTCGGCCGCAACCAGGCTCGCCAGCTGATCGGCGCTCAACGCGAGCAACTCCGGCTCAGCGAAGGCGGTTGCGGCGCCGAGCCGCGCATAGAGCCCGATCGCGCGATCGCGCAGCCCGGCGGCCACCTGGTTCGTCGTATCCACATCAAAGCACATTTGCGCATAGGTGTAGATCCGGCCCATTGCCACCTGCAGCCGGTCGGCCAGCTGCAGCCACGCCAGCAGGGTCGCCGCTGACTCGCCCAGTCGCCCGCGGTACGCGGCAACGGCGGTCAGCTCTGCCTCGAGGGCCTCAACATCAGCCTCCCACACCGCATGGTCGGGGTAGATGCTGGCAAGGTCCCAGGTATGCTCGGTCGGCACCTCGGCGCGCTGCGGCAGGATCGGGGGCATCTGGCATCCTTTCTCGGCGTGATCACGGCCCCGCGGGCCGGGACCAGACGTTGGCATTATACCCAGGCTCCGGGCCGCACGCCAGTCGCCGGGGAGGCGGGAAACGTAGGCATGAGGTGACGTTATGCAATGCGCGCAATGCCGTAGGGGCGCCCCGGCAGGGGCCTGAGCACGGTATAATGGGTGCCGGTTCCGGGCACGCAGCCCGGATTCCAGATGATTTTCGTGCGAAACGAACTGGCACTGCTCTGCACCGCGAAACACAACGTTCGACGCATCAATCAATCAACGGACGCAGCGCGCTGCCTCCGCGCCAGGAGCGCGCTGCCTCCGCGCCGCACATCATCTTCAGGGTATCACGACACTAGCATCACAGGGGGCAGCGTGACCGACAGACTGGTGCTGGGGATCGACCAGGGCGGGAGTGGCAGCCGCGCCGTATTGCTCGACACGGACGGCCAGGTTCGTGGCTATGGCTACCGCCCGCTGGCGCGCCTCTACCCGCGGCCCGGCTGGGTCGAGCAGCGCCCGGCGGCCGTCGCCCGCAGTGTGCGCGAGGCGATCGCCGAGGCCATTGCCCGCGCCGGCTGCGCCCCGGCCGCCATCGCCGCCTGCGGCATCACCTCGCAGCGCGATACGGTCTTCGCCTGGGAGTGCCGCGCGGGCCGCCCGATCGGCAACGCGATCACCTGGCAGGACCTGCGCACCATCCCCCTGGTGGCGGAGACTGACCAGTGGGCGCACGCCGGCGAACGGCGGGCGCGCCTTGGCCAGTTCCCCGGCCCCTACTGCTCGGCCATGCACATGGCCTGGCGCATGCGCCACGACCCGGCCTTCCGCCGCGCCGCCGAGCACGGCTACCTGCGCGTCTCACTCAGCGCCGGCTGGATCGTGCAGGCCCTCGGCCAGCCCGCCGAGCACGCCCTCGACTACTCGCTGCTCCAGGCCATGACCGTCTTCGACCCGCGGCGCCGCGCCTTGTGGGACGAGTGGCTGGACTACCTGAACCTGCCGCGCGCGGCCCTGCCCGTCCCGCGCCCCACTCTGCATCGCTTCGGCACGCTGCGCATCGGCGACGCCGACGTACCCGTAACGGCGATGATCAGCGACCAGCAGGCCGCCCTCTTCGGCTACGACTGCCGCGCCCCCGGCGAGGCCGTCGCCACCCATGGCACCGCCTCGTTCGTCAATGTCGTCGCCGGCCCCGTGGCCCCGCCCCAGGGCATCTGCAAGACCTACCTGGCCTGGGAGATCGCCAACACGCCCACCTACGCGCTCGAAGCCGATATGACCGTGACCGGCGCGGCCGTGCGCTGGCTGAGCCAGATGCGCCTGATCCGTCACGCCGCGGACCTCGACGCCCTGGCGCGGGAGACGCCCCACAGCGATGGGGTGGTGTTCGTCCCCGCCTTCACCGGCCTGGGGGTGCCCAGCGAGGACCGCAGCGCCCGCGGGGCCATCCTTGGCATGACCCTCGCCACCGGCCCCGGCCACATCGCCCGCGCCTTCTTTGAGGCGATTGGCTGCCAGTTGCGGGAGATCCTCGACACAATGGAACACGAAGGCGGCGTGGCGATCAACGAACTGCGCGTCGGCGGGGGCCTGGCCCGCAGCGACACCGCCTGCCAGATCCAGGCCGACGTGGCCGGCGTGCGCATCGTGCGCGCCGCCGACACCGAAACCAGCGTGCGCGCCGCCGCCCTGCTGGCCGGCCTGGGCGCGGGTGTCTGGTCCACACTGGAGGACCTGCCGCGCCTGCTCGACCAGGGCGCGCGCAGCTTTGAGCCGCGCCTCGACACTGCTGCGCGCACCGAACTGCTGGCGCGCTGGCAGCGCGCCGTGGAACGGGCCCGTGGGTGGGGCGGGTGATGTTGGATTGGCGAGGGCGTGTCTGGGTGTGGTTGGTGTTGCGCAGGGCGCTGCACACACACGAATGGGCCCTCATTCACGGGAATCGGCGCGCGCTGGTGCGCCGCGGCGCGGCACACGCACGAATGGGCCCTCACTCCTTCCTCGTTGGAGAGGGCGTCCGGCGCCTCTTCCCTGCGGGGGAGGTTGGTTGAATCCTACCCGTCATTTCTTCTCTACGGAGCAGGGCCGCCTCAACCTCACCTTGCCGCGCCTGAGTCTGATCCCCCTTCGTCAAGCCCAGGTTTCCTCCGTCCGAGCGATATAAGGCCGAAACATAGGCGCAGCCAATGCTCCGGCCCTACTGGCGAGGGACAGTCCATCCTATGTGCACGGACGGAGCGTTAGCCCCCCCGCGCCAGCACCACCGTCGCGAAGGTCGCGCCACCGACGATCAGCGCCGTCAGCAGCAGCAGCCACACAGGCGTGAGCGCGCCCAGGAACGACACGCTGAACATCGAGATCAGCACCGCGCCGGTGACGATCCAGATCGTCATCATGGCAATCAGGCGGTGAAGTGAAGTCATAGGATAGCCCTCGCATCCAGACTGGCGAATAGCGTTGCAATGACGGCACCGCACCGGTGCACGGCGCAGCCGATAGCACATGCAGCATACGCCCTGTTGCTCGCGGGCGCGTGGGTCGCAGGAACGATGCAAGCGCCGCCTTTGGGCGGAGGATGGGTGTATGGGCGCCTTGCCCCTTGACAGTTACACGGAATACGGAACGCCTCTGCCCATTCAATAAAGTTTATTCCGATTTAGGTGAGGGGTAGCCAAGGAAAGTGGCGGAGGCGGAAATTGTGCAGCCCACAGGCAACTTCGATGACGAGGTCGCGAATGACCCCACACCAGACCCGCAGGTCGTCCTTGACCAT
>DAOUBZ010000159.1:0-21222 GCA_034432515.1 Chloroflexaceae bacterium
ATGATACCAGGGGGGGCAGGGGGGTGAGGGCAAGCAGCGCATCAGGACGCCATCCGCCAAAAAACCTACCCCTGAGAGCCCCCGCCCTGTAGGGCCACGGCGAGCGTCATGAAGAACAACCCCGCACAGACCGCCAGGGCCATAAGCGCGAGCTGGGTATAGCCGAGCACCAGGCCGATGATTGCCAGGCCATCGCCGGCGAGCAGGCCATTAGCCTCGCGGATCGCTCTGCGCGCCATATGCCCGCAGACCACGGCCACCAGCGCGGCAATCACCGGGAGCACCACCCAGGCCAGGATGCCCGCCACCAGGCTCGCGATCGCCAGGTTGCTATTCGGCACCACCTGCGGGACATAGCCGCCCGGGATTGGCTGGTAGCTGGTGGGTGGCAGCGTGCCAGGCGGCAGCGCGACCGTCGGCTGGGTTGCAGCTGGCGGGGCGGCTGGCATCGCCGGGTCGGGCGCGAGCCGTGCGCCGCAGTTATAACAAAAGCGCTGTCCCTCGTCGCTGGTGGCACTACAGTGCGGACAGACCATCGTCATCCTCCAAGGTTGTTGCATACCCTTGGGGATTGTACGCCACGGAGCATACCAGTGTTGCGCAGCGCCAGAGTGGGCCCGGAGCTTCCCAGCCTGGCTCAGGCCAGGACCAGCGCGCGGGCCGCGGCCGCACCATCGGGCGCGGTCACCAGCGCTTCGCCGACCAGCACGGCATCGGCGCCATAGCTACGCACCAGCGCCACGTGCTCAGGGGTGAAGATTCCGCTCTCGCTCACCAGCACTGGCCGCCCGCGGCCGACGGGCAGCAGCCGGGCGAGGCGCGCCGTCGTCGCCAGGTCGGTCACGAAGTGATGCAGGTCACGATTGTTCACCCCGACGACGGCGGCGCCAACCGCCAGGGCACGCTGCAACTCGGCCTCAGTATGGACTTCAACCAGGGCCTCCATGCCCAGATGCTGGCTCAGGAGCAGCATATCTTCCAGGCGCTCGTCATCGCTGATCGCGCCCACGATCAGCAGCACCGCGTCGGCGCCGTAGGCGCGGGCCTCAACGATCTGGTAGGGATCGATGATGAAGTCCTTGCGCAGCAGCGGCGGCGCCGCCGGCAGCTGGCGAATCGCCTCGAGGTACTTGAGGCTGCCCTGGAAGAAGCGCACATCGGTGAGCACTGAGATGGCCGCCGCACCCGCCGCGATATAGGCCTGGGCCAGGGCCAGGTGATCGAACGGATCAACCAGTACGCCCCGGCTCGGGGAAGCTTTCTTCACCTCGGCGATCAGGGCCGTGGCAGGCGGGCGGCGCAGCGCCGACGCGAAGTCGCGCGGGCTTGGCGCACGGGCCACGCGGCGTTCCAATTCGCGTAGCGGCACCTTCACCTTCTGCCGGGCCACCTCCTCCGCCTTGTGGGCCAGGATCTGGGTCAGGATCGTCTCCTCAGCCACGGTTATGTCTCCACTTCGTGGGGCCATTCCTGCTTGACCGTCGTAGCCGGGATGCGTGACGCGATTCATGTCGCGTTGGAGACCGCGATCAGCCGTTCCAGGCGCTGGGCGGCGTGGCCCTCGTCAATACTGGCCCGAGCCAGGGCCAGGCCCTCACGCAGATCGGCGGCGCGATCGCCGGCGACCAGGGCCGCGGCGGCATTCAGCAGGACCACATCGCGCCGGGGGCCATGATCGGCGCCGGTGAGCACGCCGCGCACAATGGCCACGTTCGTCGCCACATCGCCGCCACGCAATGCCGTGGGGCCAGCGCGCCCCAGACCCAACTCCTCGGCATCAACCGTGAACATGCGCGGCGCCTGGCCGGCGTGCACCTCGTAGATCAGGTTGGGGCCACTCAGGCTCAACTCGTCTACGCCACCATCGCCGTGGACCACGAGGGCGTGGGCCGTATCGAGGCGACTGAGGGCGCGGGCCAGCTTCTCGGCGAGGGCTGCCGATGCGACGCCAAGCACCTGGTAGCGAGCCCGGGCCGGGTTGGTGAGCGGGCCGAGGATGTTGAAGGCGGTGCGGATGCCGATCTCGCGCCGCACCGGCCCGGCGAAGCGCATGGCGGGGTGAAACTTCGGCGCAAACATGAAGGCGATGCCGGCCTCGCGCAAGCAGCGGGCCACGCCATCGGCATCGAGCTCGATCTTTACCCCCAGGCCCTCCAGCACATCGGCGCTCCCACAGACACTCGACATGGCCCGATTGCCGTGCTTGGCGATCGTCAGACCGGCCCCGGCGGCCACGAAAGCAGCCGCAGTACTGATATTGAAGCTATGCGAACCGTCGCCACCCGTCCCGCAGGTATCGGCTACCGGGTCATCGAAGTAGACCGGTGTAGCCTTGAGGCGCATCACCTCGGCCATGCCGGCGATCTCGGCGTCGGTCTCACCCTTGAGGTGCAGGGCGGTGAGCAAGGCCCCGATCTGGGCCGGCGTGGCCTCGCCGGTCATGATCTGCTCCATGACCGTGGCAGCTTCGGCCTGGCTCAGGTCACGCCCTCCAACAACGGCAATGATCGCATCACGAATATTCACCGGGACCTCGCGTATGGACATAGGAGCGGCGGCTAGCAAGCCGCCGCCCATTGTATGCGTTCAGGGTGCGCCAGTCAATCTGCCGGCAGCTATCCAGCCCCTCAGGGACGCCGGGAGTCAGCCAGCGCGCCGGCGACGATTGCCGGCACGACGCTTGCGACATCGTCGTGGAGCACCACGTCGGCGTGGGCATCGAGGTAGGTCGGCTCGAGGTTCACGACGATCAGCCGGGTGCCACGGCGCAGGGCGATCAGTGGCAGATCGCAGGCCGGGGCCACTTCGAGCGACGTGCCGGCCACGATCAGCAGATCGCACTCGTTGAGCAGTTTATGGGCCAGCCAGAGCAAGCCCTGCGGCAGCCCCTCATCGAAGAGCACGACGTCCGGTTTAAAGACACCCGCGCATGAGCAGCGCGGCGCGCGCCCCTGGCGCATCAGCGGCAGCAGGCTGTCGGCTGGCACCTGGCGCCCACAGCTGCTGCAGGTGGCGCTGCGCAGATGGCCGTGCAGTTCGTATACGCGCCGCGAGCCGGCCAGCTGGTGCAGCCCATCAATGTTCTGGGTGATCACGCCGTTGACGCGCCCGGCTGCTTCGAGTTCGGCTACGGCGAGGTGTGCGGGGTTCGGGCGCGCCGCCACGATCGGGGCAAGCAGGCCGCTGAGCCAGCGGTAGAAACCATCGGGATCGCGGTGGAACGCCTGGAGTGAGGCTACCTCCGCGGGATCACTGCGGGCCCAGAGGCCCTGCGGGCTGCGGAAGTCGGGGATACCCGAGGGGCGACTGAAGCCCGCCCCGGTGAGCACCACCACCCGTTGCGCCGTGGCCACTAGATCGATCGCGCTCTGCAGAAGCTCACGCATACGCCCCTCACCACATTCACTTTCCGCCGGCACTCCGATTGAGCAGCTTGAGCGCCGAGCCGATGCCAGGGTCATCGGCCAGACTATACCGTGTCCAGTCATCAAGGGCGAGCATATCGGGCTGGACACCAACCCCTTCGAGCGAGGCGCCATCGCTGAGCCGGAAGCCCTCCTGGGCCACCCAGAGCCGCGCACCGCCACTCAGTTCATACGAATAGATCGTCTCGGTATTGCCTGCGGTGGGCGCGCCGACCACAACAGCGCCCGCCCGCCGCTGCAACACCGCCGCGATCACCTCCGCGTAGGATGCTGTCGTCTCATCAACCAGTACCACCAGGGGGATGCCGCGCAGGTCCGGGACGGCGCCTGGTTTGATCACGAGGGGCATATCGCCCATCCGGCTGGTGAAACTGCCCACCTCCCCCTCTACGAAATGGCCAAGGATGCCGGTCATCACACTACGCCAGCCCCCAGGGTTGCTCCGCAGGTCGAGGATCAGGCCGCGCACCGGTGCCGAGGTAGTCAGCGTACTGAGGGCCTCGCTCACCTGCTGGTCCATATCGGCCACCCAGAGGGTGGTCACGCTCAGGTAGCCGATATCGCCCGTGAGGCGCAGGGCAGTCGGGCCGATCCGTCCTTCCACGTGGCGGCGTGTGATCACAATATCACGGCTCTGCGCGCCGGGCCGCACCACGGTCAGGCGCACCTGGCTACCATCAGGGCCCTGGATGTCGCCGTAGGCATAGAACTCGCCGTCAATTGCCACGATGCGGTCGCGGGCACGCAGGCCGGCCCGCTCGGCGGGGCTGGCGGGAAAGACGTGCTGGATCAGCAGCCCGTCGCTCAGCGGCAACCCGATCACGCCGATGCCCACCTGGGCCTCGCGCCCACTGGTGCGAATATCTTCACGCTGCGCGGCGCTCGGCGGCAGGAAGCGCGAGTGGTCATCGCGCAGGCGGCTTACCATCTCGCTGAGCAGGGTAAAAAAGGCATCATCATTCGGCGCCGTCTCGATCCGTGGGGCGAACTCGTCGCGCACCGCCAACCAGTCCACGCCGCCGAAGTCGGGATAGAGGTACTTTTCATTGATCGTGTTCCAGACCTCGTTGAACACCTGGCGGCGCAGCGTGGCGCCAATCGGGGTAGCTGGGGGCAGTGTCTCGACCACTGCCGCAAGGGGCGCCGGGCGTACCGGCGCCCGGGTCGGTGCAGGGGCGGCGGCCGTTGCCGGTGGCGCCGGTGGGATAACCGTCGCGGCAGGGACCACAGAGATAGGGGTGCCAGTGGGCGGCAGCGCCGCAATGGGCCGCCTGGTAGTACAGCCCGTCACCAGGAGTGCGAGCCCCGCAAGCGCGCAGACTGTAGGCCAGAAACGCCGCATGGTGGTGCTGATCACTCCGTCGCGAATGCCGCGGCCAGGACCTGGCCGGCCAGCGTTGCGCCCACACTACTGCCTTCGCCGCCACTCTCGACCATCACCGCCACGGCATAGCGCGGGCGATCGAGCGGCGCCACAGCCAGAAACCAGGCATGCGGCGTTGCCCCCGGCACGTGCTCAGCGGTGCCGGACTTGCCGCCGACGGGGATGCCGGGCACATAATCGCTCACCTGCTTGCCGAAGCCATAGCGAGCCACGGCGGCCATGTTGGCGAGCATACGCTGGGCTGTCGGCGAAGCCATCGTGCGCCGGATGCTGCGCGGCCGCTGTTCGCGGATCACGCTGCCATCGGGCCGGCTGATGCGCTGCACCAGGTAGGGCTGCATCATCACGCCATCGTTGGCCACGGCGGCGGCAACCAGCGCCATCTGCAGTGGGGTCACCAGCAGTTGCCCCTGGCCATAGCCGGTATCGGCCAGCGCCCGTGGGTAGTTGAGAAAGCCCGGATCAACACAGAGCAAGCTCTGGGAGGTTGGCAGTTCACTGAAGGTCGCAGCGCCGGCGTTGGCGCGCTGAGGGGCAAGAATGTCGAAACGCCGGGCCACTTCGGTCATCACCTCGGGACCGAGACGCACGGCGTACTGCGCGAACGCGGTATTGCAGGAGTACGCATAGACCTGCTCCAGGTTCGACGGATCACCGGTCAGGCCAGCGAGGCCGTCCACGGCATTGGTGACAGGCGGCGCACCCTCCTGGGGCAGATAGCGCTCGGGGCAGGTGATCTCGTCAGGCCGGCCCGCCGCGGGATGTTCGAGCACGCCCACAGCCGTCACCGTCTTGTAGGTTGAGCCGGGGGGATAGACGCCCTGGGTGGGCCGGTTCAAGAGCGGCTGGCCGGCGCCATCGGAGGTAAGCTCAGCCCAGTAGGCGCTAATGCGCTGGTTTTCCGCCTCCCAGTCCGGAGCGCCCGGGTCAAAGCTGAGCCCGCGGGGGTCAAAGCCGGGGCTACTGACCATCGCCAGCACCGCCCCGCTGCGTGGGTCGAGCACCACCACCGATCCTGAGCGCCCACCGAGGGCGGCAGCGGCGGCTGCCTGCAACTCGGCATCGATCGTGAGGGTCAGATCATTGCCCTGGGGGGCACCGCCGAGCACCCGTTCGCGCAGGCGCGCCCACTCATTGCCGCGCTCGCCGGTCAGATACTCGGCGTAAGTAGCCTCCAGACCGCTCTGACCATAGCGTGTGCTGAAGAAGCCAACCAGGTTGCTGAAGGCCCGCGGATCGTAGCGGTCGGCGAGCGGGTAGGTGCGCCGCGCGAAGCCCGCCACCGTCTCGCTGCTCACCAGCACCTCGCCACGGCGGTCGAGCAGCCGGCCACGCAGCACGCGCTGGGAGTCGAGCACGGGGCGCACGTTGCTGGTCGAACTGCCATCGGGGCCAGTCGCGACAAAGTAGTAGATTGCCTCGGCCTGCACCACCTGCTGGCGCAACAACTGGAGGCTGAGCAGGGTAAATCCGACCAGGACGACCAGGCCCAGGTTGTAGACGCTGCTGGTGAGGCCACGCTGCGGGCGCGAAGCGCCAAGCCACGCCGCGAGCCAGATCAGCGGTCCCGCGGCCCAGAGGCAGAGCAGCCAGCGCACCTCGGCCTCCACCGGCTGGATGATGCCATATCCGACGAGACCGATGGCCCCGACGATACACAGCGTGCGCAGCAGTGCGAGCGCCGTCATCCTGATGATCGCTCCATGAAACAGATGACCCGGCCCCGGGCCGGGCGACCAACATAGATTGCGATCAGATTATACGCCCGCCGAAGGCTTCAGGCAAGCCGCTACCAGTTAAGCTATCGTTAAAGGGCCAGCATAGCCACTACGCTGCATCGAGCGGCAGCATGGCCCGCACCGTCACGCCGCCCGTCTCGCCCTCAACGACGCTCAGCTGCCCATCGAGCTCGGCGAGGCGATAGCGCACCGCGCGCAGGGCGTGGAGCCCCGGGCGTTCGTAGGTGCCATCGAGCAGCCCGACGCCATCGTCCTGCACGGTCAGCAGCACCGCATGGGGCTCGAAGCAGAGATCGACCAGGGCCGTACGGGCGCGGGCGTGTTGCTGCACATTCTGCAGGGCTTCCTGGGCGGTGCGCAGCAGCACCGTCTGCTGGGCGGCGTGGAGCGGGCGGCTGGGCCCGCTGCATGTCACGTGCACATCAAGGCCGCTCTGGCGGGCGACGGAACGACCAAGCTGCTCGAGGGCCGCCGCGAGGGTGATCGCCGGTGTTGGGGGCAGATCGTAGACGACCCGGCGGCTCGGAGCCGGGTGGTGCTCCGCGGCGGTGCGGGTGGCGATCGCTGGCGCAGCGGAACCCAGGTTCGCCGCCGGATCGGCCGCGCTCGGGCCGCGTTTGAGCCCGGCACGGGCGAGTGTGGCCCCGGGGTGCTCGGCGGGTCTGGGCCCACGGGCGGCAACACCCTGCGACGGCTCGGCGACCCGTTGGCGCGGCCACGACCCGGCACCCGCCTCGCGCACCAACAGCCGACCAAGGACAAGCCAGGCACCGGCCACGACGAGCGGTGTGAGGACGCGAACGACGAGCGCGCCGGTGCTGAGGGCCGCACCAGTCGCGGGACTGAATAGCGTCAGACCGAGTACATCCAGCGCGATGAAGCTCAGCGCACTGAGCAGCGCGCCGCGCCAGCCAAAGGCAAGTGCGGGGAGCACCAGCGCACCGAGGGCATAGGGCAGGAACGGCAGCGCGTGACTATCACTCAACCACAGCACCGCCGCGCCACCCACCAGGTCGAGCAGCAAGAGCAGCGGGCGCTGGCGCAAGAGACGCACATAGCCCTGGGCGAGGGCCGTCACCAGCACATTGATCACGCCGAGCAGCAGGAGCAGCCCGGCATCACGCGGCAGGTTGGCAGTGGCCGCACCGGGCCAGGTCAAGGTCAGGGCGGCAAGCACCCAGGCCAGCCAGCGATAGCTGAAGAAGGCGACGTGGTCACTTACGGGCAAGCGCCACTGTGCTGCCGGTCGCTTCACGCTGCTCCCTTTCCCGGACACAACGCCATTTCAGCGGGGACAGTCGAAGCTGGAAATCGAGGTGGGTCTCAACGCACCTCGTAGTGTAGCAGAAAGGTCACCCCACGGCAACCTGAAAGCCGGTACATTTTCCGGGAGTTATCGGGCAACAGGCAACGAGAGCCAGCGCCTTCAGGCTTCCGGCGGGCCGGGGGCAGCGGCATACAAGAACGGACACCCCACCCGCCGCGGCTACCGCCGTGCCAGCCGCAGGCCGGCACGGACTATGCGCGCAAGGTCACGACAACGATCGCCACGAACAAGGCACCGCCGAGCAGCGCATACTCTGCGAGGAGCCGGCGCTGCAGGCGGCCGCTGGCCTCGTGCTGCAGCAAGCTGACCACAACGTAGAAGATCACCAGCTGCATGGTGCCCGCGATCAGGAAGGTGGTCGCCCAGTAGTTGAGCGCCCACAGCGTCTCGGCCAGCACCAGGCCTACGAGGGCGGCAAGGATGAAGCGGTTGGCGCGAGGCGTGTAGGCCAGCAGCGCGTAGCAGAGCAGCGCGGCCGTCGCGCCGGTCAGCGTGGCTGAGTACAGGGTGCGATAGCGGGTATAATAGATGGCACTGAAACAGCCAAACGCCAGCAGATACCCGGTCAACTGAAGGATGATTTGCGCCCGCTGGCTCAACTGCGGGTCGCGGTCGAGCGCATAGTGCTGGGCGACCAGCACGAGGAGCAACGAGCCGCCGGCGGCGCCCAGGGCCAGGGCAAACGCGAGGCCCTGCCAGGCGCCGCTGAAGAGGCGAAAGAAGGCAAACGAGCCGATCACACTGAAGGACGGCAGCACCCAGAAGCTGGGCGCCAGTTCCACCCGGGCCACGCCCAGATTCAGCACCGGCAAGCTGCGATTCTGCATCTGGGGGTGCGAGCGGATGAGCAGATCGGCCCCGGCGCTGGCGATCACGGTCAACGAGGCGATCAGAAACCACGAGAGCGTGATCGTCGGCAGATCGCCGCCCAGGACGATGCGCAACGTGTTCGGATTGCCGTCGATGAGAAAGACCACCGCCAGCCCGATCAGGATGACAAAGACCAGCGAGACGATGCGGTCGTAGCGGGGCGCTGCCGCGGACGCAATCACCAGGGCACCTCCCTTGATGCACAGCTTTTCGTTGCAGAACCTGGACAATGAGTTGACACTCGAAGTTTAGCGTGCTATATTTCGATCCGGGAAGGAATTGCATCAACGCTGAAAGCAGGACGACAGGCTATGAGCGTACAGCCAGACAGCTCCGTGGCCGACCAGGTCCCGACCGAAGTCGAGGCCTATACCCTGCTCCGCCAGGTCAACTCGATGATGGACACCTACAATCGATATGACCTGCGCAACGAAGATCTCACCATCCCTCAATTTATGATCCTCAACTACGCCACGCCCGATGGCGTACCACTCAGTGAGATCAGTTCACGGATGCTGTGTGACAACAGTAACCTGACCGGGATCGTTGACCGGCTGATCAGCAAAGGCTATGTCCAGCGGCGCCCCGACCCGCAGGATCGCCGGGTCAGCCTGATCTGCCTCACCCCGGCGGGCGCCGATAAGCTGCGGCGGATCAAGCCGCGCCATCACGCCCGCGTGAGCCGGCGCATGCGCAGCCTCAGCCAGTCCCAGGTCCAGGAACTCCGCGATCTGCTCCAGCAACTCTTCGAGGGCCTCCAGGATCCGCGACCCGACGACGAACACAGCGCGGACTAGCGTCAGCACAACGAGCACTCCGTCTGCGCAGATACCCCGCCCCGTAAGGCCGAAGCACTGGCTGTGCCAATGTTTCGGCCTTACGTACGCTCGGACGCATACCTACTCCTGACTCGAGCGCTCCTGCTGTTCGAGTTGTTCGGCGCGCTGCTGCTGGACGTAGAGCGGCGGTACGGCGTAGAGCGCCCGCTCAACATCGCGGACGGCCGGATCGACGGCGCCCAGTGTCCAGTGGCCGTACTGTTTGATGATCTGGGTGCCAAAGCGTTGCGGTTTGCCCCCTGCCACCAGCCAGCGATCCCAGGCCATAGCCTGCAATGTCCAGCCGCGCATCTCGCCCAGTTCAGTTGCGCGGCGCGCGAACATGCGCGCCAGGTTGTAGTGGGCCTGCGTCTCGCCGCAGAGCAGCACCCACGCGGCATGAAAATTGTCACGGGCGTCGACGACGTGCCCCTGGGCATACAGGTCGATGACACGCTGGCAGCGCTGGCGCGCGCCTACCGGGTCGGGCGTGCCCGCCTGGGCCTCGAGGGTCTCGCGCGCCAGGCGCGCCAGTTCTTCGCTCGGTTCTTCAGGCTGCGGCGGTAACAGATCATCATCGTCCATAAACGACCTCTCGCTGAATTACGCCCGATCGGCACCATCCGACCGGACCGTTGCTGGCGGCTGATCGGGCGTCCTTACCAGTGTACCACAGGGCCTGCACGGCGTGGCAGCCGCTGAGCATTGTGGCAGGGCTGACGCAACGTCGTTGGAGCAAGCCCCACCCCCCACCGCCAGAGGCGGAGCTTGCTCAAGCCCTGGCGTTGTGGAACTGTAGCGCATGTTTGTCCAACCGCGCTCGATGCGCCCGCTCGGCACAACGCCGGCAGAGCACCCGATAGCGGTACCCGCCACGGCGCCCGGCACGGTGGACGGCCAGGCGCAGGCCACGCCGCCCACAGGCCTGGCAGGCGCCGCCTGCGCGCAGCCTGGCGCTGAACCGCCAGGGCCAATCGAGATGGTCGAGCAGGAGATGCAGCGTCAGCCCGATGGCGAGCGGGCGCGTGCGTGGGCGCCTGGCGGCCAGCATCCAGGCGGCTGGCAGCGTAAGCAAGGGGGCGTGGAGCCAGGAGCGCAACGAGCCATAACGAGGCCGGGTATCGCCAGGACCCGCGCCGCGATTCCGGTAGCGGTCGTAGTGCAGCGCGCCGACCACGCTCCAGTCGCCGGTCTGCAGGGCGTAGAGCAGCAGGTGGTCGACATCGATCAGGGTGCCGGCCGCAACCAGCGCCACCAGGTGTGCCGGGCGGTTAGGATAGAGCAGCAGGCCCGTTGCGACTGCGCTGATCAGGTGGGTCCGAAAGCGCATTGCGACTCCCGGTCGAGCAGCGGGCTACTCATACTCCTCATCGTCCTCGTGATCCTCACGCAGGCGCGGCCCGTGCAGTTCGTAGCGTTCAAACAGCGGGTGGTTGACGCAACTGAGGTCGGGCCGTCCGCCACCAAGCAGCAACTGGCGCGCCGAAGCAGCCGGGGCCTGCGCCTGATCAACGCGCCCGGCCCGGTACGCGGCCATGATCGGCTTGTAGCTCTCCTGGTCACCAAGATCGGCCAGCACTTTGACCAGGCCCGTCGTAACCGGCTCGTCCGTTTCGGTCGCCAGGCGACGGCGCGCCTCGGCGATCACCGCGTCGCGCACCTCCGGGGCGGCCGTCACGACCCAGGAGAGCGCACTGACGGCCGCCGAGCGGGCCCTCGCCGGATGGCGCTGATCATCGGCGTAGGCCCAGAGCACGGGCACGGCCGGCGCGCCGATCCGGCCGATGATCTGGAGCACGTCGCTGGCATAGAGCTGCGCTGGCACGTCCTCATCGCCATAAGTCGGGATGGGCAACTGCTCGATGAGCGGGGCGATGATCGCTACGTCGGGCAGTTCGCCGAGGAGCCGCAGGGCGTGCAGCGGCCCCAGTGCTTCGGGCAGGTCCCCATGGAGCGCCGTGAGGTCGGTGGCCAACTCGAGCAGAGCGGCACGGGCGGCCGGGCCATGGGCGACGATCTGCTGGACCAGACGCTCGGACGGGCGCAGGCCAACCCGGCTGAGCTGGCGCACCAGGTCGGCAATCGGGGTATCGAGCGGCATAGGTGGCTACTCCTCAGAACGACAGGTCGTAGGCGATCAGCGGTGCGAAGCTCCGCCGATGGAGCGGGCAGGGGCCGTGGGCCGCCAGCGCCCGCTGATGCTGCGGCGTGCCATAGCCCTTATGGGCCGCGAAGCCGTAGCCAGGGTAGGCCTGGTCCGCCGTAGCCATCAGCCGGTCACGGGTGACCTTGGCCACCACCGAGGCGGCTGCAATCGAGAGGCAGCGGGCGTCGCCCCTGGGCAACACGACCTGGGGCAGCGCCAGTTCGCGCAGCGGCACGGCATCGATCAGCAGCGCATCGGGGCCGCAGGGCAACTGGAGCAGCGCCGTCAGCATGGCCAGCCGGGTTGCCGGCAGAATGCCGTAGGCGTCGATCAGGTAGGCCGGCACGATGCCCACCCCGATCCCGACCGCCTGGTCACGCACCATCTGGTAGCTTTGCTCGCGCTCGGCAGGGGTGAGTTGCTTCGAGTCGTCGACGCCGGCCAGCAACTCCGGCTGCCAGAGCACCGTGTCGGCGAGCACCACGGCAGCGGCCACGACCGGGCCAGCCCAGCAGCCACGGCCCGCCTCATCGAGCCCGGCGACGCGGGCGCAACCCCGGGCACGCAACGCGCGTTCGTGCTCAACCGTCGGGGCCATGCTTCACCCCGTGGGCCGGCTGCGGCCCATCCCAGGTGCCAACCAGCACCATCACCTGGCTCGGCCCCACGCGGATCCAGTGCCGGGTCAGGCGCAGCCCGGCGACCTGGAGGGGCACGACGGGCGGCGGCGCCTGTGGGTCACGGCGGACCGACGCGAGCAAGGACAGCCGGTAGGCGACATCGATCAGCCGGGTGTAGAGCCCGGGATCGAGCTGGGCCAGCGGGAGCAGCACCAGGCGCCCCTCCGGGGCCAGCACGCGACGGATCTCGGCGTGGGTGGTAGGATCGAAGATATACTCTGCCGGAAAGGTGGCCAGCACCGTATCGAACGAGGCAGCGGCGAAGGGCAGAGCCTGGGCGACGCCCCGGGCGAGGCGCGGCGTATACCCGTGGCGACGCACGCGTCGCGCAGCAAGGCGCGCCATCTGCGGCGAGGCATCGAGGCCGGCCACGCCGGGACGGCCGGCGAGGGCGGCCTGCAGGTAGCCGGTACCGAAGCCCAGTTCGAGCACCCGACCGCGCGCCTCGGGGAGCGCCGCGAGCACCCACTGGCGCCAGAGGCCAGCCGACACCCCCCATGCCACCACGTCATAGGTCCAGGCGAACTCGCGGTAGAAGTGGTGCAGGAGGCGGCGGATGAGCGCGCGATAGGCCGCCTTCACGCCGGCCAGCGGCACGTCGGTCACCGTGTCGGGCAGGCCAAAGGAGGCGAGCAACGCTACCCTGGCCCAGGGCGATCCAGGCACGGCCAGCGGCGGGCCGGGGCGAGGAGGGTCCGGGTGATACCAGCCCTGCCGGCTCACATTACCACCGGGGCCGGGCTAATCGCGCCGCTCCTTGATACGCGCGGCCTTGCCGGAGCGCCCACGCAGATAGTAGAGCTTGGCGCGGCGCACCTTGCCGCGGCGGATCACCTTGATCGAGTCCAGGCGCGTCGCGTGCAGCAGGAAGGTGCGTTCGACGCCGATCCCGTGCGAGGCAATGCGGCGCACGGTGAAGTTCTCATTGATGCCACCACTGCGCCGGCGAATAACCACACCTTCAAACTCCTGGACACGCTCGCGGTTCCCCTCGACCACCTTGACGCCCACGCGCACCGTATCGCCGACACGGAACTCGGGGATATGTTGCTTCATCTGGCGCTGGGCCAACTCGCTCAGGATCTGCTGCGACATCGGCAGTCGCTCCTTTCTCACAAGGCCCGGGCCAGGCGCCCGCACGCACGCGGGACTGGCGGGCCGCTCCATCGCACAAGAAATCTGGCAGGCGCGTGTGCCGCCTGCCAGACCGGCTGCTGACGTGATTATAGCACAGGGCCAGAGAGGCGGCAAGCGCACCGCCTCCCGCGGTGGTGTACGGGGCGGCGTAGCCGCCCCAGGGACGTTGCTACAGCCCTGCAGCCACGCCCTTTGGTGATTCCGTCTAAGCGCAAGGCGTGGAGATTGTGCACTATCACCGTAGCCGGGGCCACCGGCAAAGGATTAAGATTATGCGAACGGTACAACCGAAGCTTAACCTGACTAGTCCCACGCAGGAGACACTCGCATCGTGGCGCGCAAGGCACACGATGTGTCCGACTTTGCGACGGCGCACCGAGTCGACACGATCGGTCCCTCCCACCGTTCCCCGTCTGGAGCCCCCGAGCAGGCTGTCGCCCCGACAGCCAGTAGCGCGTTTCCCCCGCCTGTCATCCGCGATGCTCCGCTGCGCGCCCTGTGCGCGCGGGCCGTACCGTTGCCGCCTGCCCTGGTGGCAGGGCGCCGCGCCAGCTTCACCAGATGTACGCCCGCAGGACCTCGTTCGTCTACAGTCACAAGGAGAATGGTCGTATGAGCATGACCGCAAAGGACGTTCTTAAGCTGATCAAAGACAAGGGCATCCAGATTGTCGACACCCGTTTTAGCGACCTGTTCGGCGGGTGGCAGCACTACTCGGTGCCTGCATCGCGCTTCAGCGAGGACATGTTTGTCGATGGGCTCGGCTTCGACGGCTCTTCGATCAAGGGCTTCCAGGTGATCAACGAGAGCGACATGCTCATGGTCCCGGACCCGAGCTCGGCCTTCATCGACCCGATGCTCAAGGTGCCGACCCTCGTGCTGATCTGCGACATTATCGACCCGATCGTGCGCCAGCCCTACTCGCGCGACCCGCGCACGGTGGCCCGCAAGGCCGAAGCCTACCTCAAGGCCACCGGCATCGCCGACACGGCCTACTTCGGCCCCGAGGCCGAGTTCTTCCTCTTCAGCGACGTGCGCTTCAGCCAGGGTGCGGACCACGGCTTCTACTACCTGGACAGCCCGGAGGCCGTCTGGAACACGGGCGCCGAGGTCGAGGGCGGCAACAAGGGTTACCGCATCCGGCACAAGGAGGGCTACTTCCCGGTTCCGCCCACCGACACGCTGCAGGACATCCGCTCGGAGATGATCCTCAAGATGGCGGAGGTCGGCATCGATATCGAGATCCACCACCACGAGGTGGCGACGGCCGGCCAGTGCGAAATCGATATGCGCTTCGACTCGCTGGTCAGTATGGCCGACAAGCTGCAGAAGTACAAGTACATCGTGCGCAACGTGGCCCGAGCCCACGGCTACACGGCCACGTTCATGCCCAAGCCAATCTTCGGCGACAACGGCTCGGGTATGCACTGCCACCAGAGTCTCTGGAAGAACGGCGAGCCGCTGTTCTTCGACGAGGCGCGCTACGCGATGCTCTCCGAACTGGCCGAGTACTACATTGGCGGCATCCTGCACCACGCCCCGGCGCTGCTGGCGATCTGCGCGCCGACCACCAACAGCTACCGCCGCCTGGTGCCAGGCTTTGAGGCGCCGATCAACCTGGTCTACTCGGTGCGCAACCGCTCGGCCGCGGTGCGCATCCCCACCTACTCATCCTCACCCAAGGCGCGGCGCATCGAGTTCCGCGCGCCTGACGCGATGTGCAACCCCTACCTGGCCTTTGCTGCAATGATGATGGCCGGGCTTGACGGCATCCAGAACAAGATCGTCCCGCCCAAGCCGCTCGATGTCGACATCTACGAGCTTTCGCCCGAGGAGAAGGGCGACATCCGTGGCACGCCCGGTTCGCTCAGCGAGGCGCTCGACGCCCTCGAGGCCGACCACGCCTTCCTGCTCAAGGGCGACGTCTTCACCGAGGATCTGCTCGCCTCGTACATCGAGGGCAAGCGCAAGGAGGCAGTCGCGATCGCCCTGCGTCCCCACCCCCACGAGTTCATGATGTACTACGACGCCTGATCGGGGGCGAACCCACCAGCCCAGGCGGCAATCAGACAAGCCTGCCGGCGCACCTGGAGCACCAGGGCGCCGGCAGGCTTTTACTGCTCTTCAGACGTCCGTGTTCTTGTCAATGCACGCCCGGTGGCGCGCGCTCAGGGACGGGTTCGGGTGCGGCTGCGCGCGCCAAGCAGGATGATCACGCTAAGGAGAATCGTCGTGACACCCACGTACAGCGCGGCGGTATCGGTCGCGAGCCGGCCGGCCAGGACAAAGCTGCCGAAGCCCGGGGTCATCCAGGCGACCCAGCTACACACCACCATGGCCCGCCGGTCATTCACCGTCAGCCGGGTGGCACTCTCAAGCAGCAGGATCGTCGCCGCCCAGCCCATCAACGCGAGGAAGAACCCCGGGACCTGAAACACCATCTCCATCGCTCGCCTCCTCTGCTCCGTTGCAGATGCCTTCTACCCCTATCGTAGCAGAGAGCTTGGACATTTTCAACAACTCCAGGGTTGTTATTTCTGTACTTTTTGTACAAATTGTGGGTAGGGAGGCGCAACTGATGAAACGGCGACGGGTGGTCGCTTCGCGACCACCCGTCGGGAGAACGACGAGATCGTGTGTTGTTGCGAAGGCTTAGTCGGCAGCGCCGGTTGCGCGGACGCTGGCACCAGCCAGGTCGGGGTAGGCCACCGCACCGTGCTCGCCGATGTCGAGGCCAGCCTCCTCCTCCTCCTTGCTTACGCGGAGGCCGATGGTGGCCTTGATTGCCAGGAACATTGCGCCGGCGAGCGCTGCGGTCCAGACACCGACGGCCAGGATGCCGACGAGCTGCGAGATCAGCAGGGTCGCGCCGCCGCCATAGAACAGGCCGGTGGTTCCAGTATTGCCGGGCATCGAGGCGAAGAGGCCGACGGCGAGCGTACCCCAGATGCCGGCCATCAGGTGCACCGGCACGGCGCCCACCGGGTCGTCGATCTTCAGCTTGTCGAGCAACTCAGCGCCAAGCACCACGATCGGGCCGCCGATGAAGCCGATGATGATCGCGGCAAGCGGATCGACGTAGGCACAGCCAGCGGTGATGGCAACGAGGCCAGCAAGCACCCCGTTCAGCGTCTGGCCGAGATCGGGCTTGCCGTAGCGCAGCCAGGCGGTGAAGAGCGCGCCGAGTGCGCCGGCCGCCGCGGCCAGGTTGGTCGTCACCGCAACCATCGCCACCGCATCGGCATTGGCCTGCGAGGCAATCGCCAGCTGGCTACCGGGGTTGAAGCCGAACCAGCCGAGCCAGAGGATGAAGACACCGAGCACGGCCAGCGAGATGTTGTGGCCGGGGATGGTGCGCGGCTTGCCGTCGGGGCCATACTTGCCGAGACGCGGCCCGAGAATGATCGCACCCATCAGCGAGGCCCAGCCGCCGACGCTGTGCACCACCGTGCTGCCGGCGAAGTCAGTGAAGCCCCAGTTGCCATCAGTATTGCCGGCGTAGTGGTTGAGCCAGCCGGCGCCGCTCCAGACCCAGTGGACGACCACCGGGTAGATGAAAAGCGAGATAATGAAGCTGTAGACCAGGTAGGCGGTGAACTTCGTGCGCTCAGCCATCGCCCCCGCCACAATCGTGGCCGCGGTGCCGGCAAACACGACCTGGAAGAACCAGCTGGCCAGCACCGGGACGCTGCCCGCCTCGGTAGCATTGCCGAGGAAGAACTGATCGGTACCGATGAAGCCGCCAGCCGAGGTCCCGTACGCGATGCCCCAGCCAATCGCCCAGAAGGCGATCGAGCACATCACGAAATCCATCAGGTTCTTGAAGAGAATGTTGGCGGTATTCTTCGAGCGGGTCAGGCCGGCGGTCAACATCGCGAAGCCAGCCTGCATGAAGAAGACCAGTGCCGCACAGATAAAGAGGAAGAAGGTATCCATCGCCACAGCCAGTTCTGCCGTCGATGGTCCCTCCTGTGCATAAGCCCGTCCACCACTGATGGCCCAGAGGCCAATTCCAGCCGCAAGCGCCATGCCAAGCTTACGCCACGTCAATCGCATCGGGAACTCTCCTGTCGTGTCAGCATTAGAGTGTGAGGACGTACGCATCCATCTGTTGCTCGCGCATACGATCCGGTACGAACAGGGGACCGGAACGGTCGTGGCACGAAGCACATACCCCTGATCCAGTGAATACGATGTGGTGAGCCGACCTCTAAGGCTGCCGCGTCGCAGGGAGGGAGGGCACACCAGGCTGTCACCCCCTTAGAAAGAGAATGGAAACGCTGATTCTGGCAGCGTTTTGCGCTGGCTTAATCTAATGGTAACAAATCTCCATCCACGAACAATGGAAACTCTGTCCGAAATGCACGGCAGCGATTCTGTACAGAATATCCAAATGGGAGCAGTGCAGGGTACATCGGGATGAGCAGGAGGAGCGAGGCAATGCAGGATGCACGGCTTGAGGCGTTGAAGCAGGCGATCGTGGAACGGGGCTGGCGCTGGCGGCCGGGCCGGGCGATCGCCTATGGCAGCCAGCTGGTGGTCGACGATGGGACCCATGAGGCCACGCTTGACTTCTACCCGAAGCGGGGGCGCACGGTGGTGGGCGGCCCCGCCTCGTCCCTGCGTGAGGCCCTGCGCGACCTGGCCGCACGCCTGGAGGCGCGCCCGCCAGTGCCCACTCCAGCAGCCACCCCGGCGCCCAGCAGCGCCGAGCTCGGTATGGACGAGTCGGGCAAGGGCGACTGGTTCGGGCCGCTGGTGGTGGCCGCGGTCTATGTGACGCCGGCAACGGCGCCGGAGCTGCAGCGCGCCGGGGTGCGTGACAGCAAGCAACTGGCCGTCGGGGCGCTGGCCGAGACGGCGCGGGCGATCAGGCAGCTGATCCCGGCCAGCGCCCGGGCGGTGACCATGCTGGAACCTGCGGCCTACAACGAGCGCTACGCCCGTCTCGGTAATATCAACCTGCTGCTGGCCGAGCTGTACGCCGAGACGGCCGCGCCGGTCGTGGCGCAGACCGGCGCAACACGGATCGTCTGCGACCAGTTTGCCCAGCGGCGCGAGCGGCTTGAGACGGCCTTTGCCGACGCCGGGCTGCCACGGCCGCGGCAGCTGCACCATGCCGAGGCGCATAGCCTGGCCGTGGCAGCGGCCTCGGTACTGGCGACGGCGCAGTTCCAGGACGCACTACGCCAGCTCGGCGCTGCCGCCGGCCTCGACGGGCCGCTGCCCTCCGGGGCTGCGGCGCTCGGCCCGTTGGAGCAGGCGGCGCGCCAGATCATCGCCCGCGAAGGTACTACGGGGCTTGGGCGCTACGCCAAGCTGCACTTCAAGCCGATCCAGGCCCTGCTCGCCGGCCTACCTCCATACGGAGCCGATGAAGGAAGTGCGGTAGAATAGCGGCACAGCTCACCCTGGAGAACGCGCGGCCTGGCCACGCCCGACCGTTATCGTGGAGGAGGGAGTATGCTACTCTTCGACCCGGACGCCGTTCGTCCGCTGTTCCCGGCCCTGGCCCAGCAGTGCGCGGGACGGGAGGCGGTCTTCTTCGATGG
The DNA here is from genome assembly GCA_034432515.1 of Chloroflexaceae bacterium. Taxonomy (GTDB): domain Bacteria; phylum Chloroflexota; class Chloroflexia; order Chloroflexales; family Chloroflexaceae; genus JACAEO01. The sequence goes on from DAOUBZ010000159.1 coordinate 19,079, forward strand.
GCCGGGCGGTACCCAGGTGCCGCAGCCGGTGATCGATGCCATGGCCCACTACCTGGCCACCAGCAACGCCAATACCCACGGCGCCTTCCCCACCAGCCAGCGTACCGACGAGACGATCGCCGCGGCCCACCAGGCTGTGGCCGATCTGCTCGGCTGCGCCCCCGACGAGACGGTCTTCGGCCCGAATATGACCACGCTCACCTTCGCCATGAGCCGGGCAATCGGGCGCGAGCTGGGACCCGGCGATGAGGTGGTGGTGACCCGCATCGACCACGATGCCAACGTGGCCCCCTGGCGAGCGCTTGAGGAGCGTGGGGTGACCATTCGCACCGTCGAGATCAACGTGGAGGACTGTACCCTCGACACGGCCGACTTCGCGGCCAAGGTCAATGAGCGCACCAGGCTGGTCGCGGTCAACTACGCCTCCAACGCCGTGGGGACGATCAATGACGTGCGCCACGCCATCCGCCTGGCGCGCGGCGTCGGGGCGCTCTCCTACATCGACGCGGTGCACTACGCGCCCCACGGGCCGATCGATGTGGGCATGCTGGACTGTGATTTCCTGGCCTGTAGCGTCTACAAGTTCTTCGGGCCCCACGTGGGCGTGCTCTACGGCAAGCGCGAGGTCCTGGAGCGGCTGCATCCCTACAAGGTGCGGCCTGCGGCCGACACGGTGCCCGAGCGCTGGATGACCGGCACGCAGAACCACGAGGGCCTCGCCGGTACGACCGCGGCCATCGACTACCTGGCCTCGCTGGGCACGGCAGCAGACGGTGGCGGGCTCCATACCCGGCGCGAGGCCCTGGTGCGGGCGATGACGACGATCAAGACCTACGAGCAGGGCCTGGCCGAACAGCTGATCGAGGGACTGCTGCGCATCCCGGGCTTGAGCTTCTACGGCATGCGCGATCTGGAGCGCCTTGTCGAACGCACGCCGACCGTCTCGTTCCGGCTGGCCAATCTGGCGCCACGGGCCGTGGCCGAGGCGCTGGCCGCACGGGGCATCTTCGTCTGGGACGGCAACTACTACGCCTTGAGCCTCAGCGAGCGGCTGGGGGTTGAGCGCGACGGGGGCATGGTGCGCGTCGGGCTCACCCACTACAACACCCCTGAAGAGGTGGACTACTTCCTCGATGTGCTTGGCGCCCTGGCCGCTACGGCATACCGACGGCTTCCTGCGGCTCCGGGCAGGGATCCCAGACCAGCAGCCCCGGGCGCGCACTGAGCAGGATGCGGTCGGGTGAGGGCCGAACGATGAGTTCGTCTGCGTGATCGGCGAGGCCAAGCGTGCGCCGGCTGTGGTCAGGGGGCACGCTGCTGATCTGGCCCTCCGCATCGAAGAAGAGCCGGACACAGGAGAAGGCGAAGGTGAGCGCGTGCGGGCTCTCCAGTGTCAGCTCGACCTCGCCCTCGGCTGCGGCGCCAACCTTGCCGCCAAGCTCGGCGATGACCTGCTGCAGCACGGTGACGTCGACGTTGAGGCGCTGCCCCCTGGCCCCGCTCAGGACCACGGTGATGTGGCGGCTGATGAGCACCGAGTCGATCAGCAGCAGGGCATAGGTCGGCTCGTCAAAGAGGATGGCGGCCGCCGGGTTGCCACGGTCGATCCGCCGCCCCGCCAGGGCCCAGCCCAGGGCGTTGACATCGAGCGCACGGCGGCGAACATCGGGGAAGGCAAACTGCAGGTGGGTCGCGCCCTCAATCCCGCTGGTCAACTCGGCAGTGGGTAGCCCGAAGCCCTTCAGGAAGCCGCGCAGGATGTGCAGACCCAGATCGAGGGTCACGCGGCGCGAGCGGCGCCCCGAGATGTCGACCAGCTCCGTCTCCTCGGGCTGCAGGCCGAGCGGGCGCGCGTCGGTGAGCAGGGGCAACAGCGCCCCGCGGAAGAAGCTGCGCCCGCCGCGGTGGACGACCACGGAGAGCGGCCGTACCCGGGCGTCGGGCACGCGCACGATATTGGCGCCGAACAGGTCGTGGACCAGGCTGACCAGGGGATCCTCGCGGCAGAGACCGATGCTGCTCATGGCTGACTCCTCTTGAAGCGGTTGAGAAACGGCGGCACGTCGAGCGGGTCGGAAAAGCTGGCGCCCGCCGGGCCGTCTGGCGTGCCGGCGGCGGAGTCGGCGGCGCGCGGGCCGCTCAAG
>DAOUBZ010000160.1:0-4329 GCA_034432515.1 Chloroflexaceae bacterium
CCGCCCGCCGCCGGGCCCGTTTGACAAACAGCAGCCCGCAGCTGTATAGTTCGTTTGCCTCCCATCCCGTATCGTTCAGTCTGTGGCGCTGTGCCGCCATGCCGGGCACTGCTGCGATGTACCCCTGTCCCCGGCAGGCTAGTGCGCAACCTCGTCAGCCGTCGCAGGCCTGTTGTCCAGGAGGAGTCGTAGCCATGAAGATCTTCGACCTGAGTGTGCCGACCGAAGAGAGTCCGAGCGAGCCGCTGCCGCTGAAGGTGGTGCACGAGGGCCATGCCCAGAGCGCTCCGCAGATGGCCGGCTTCTTCGATGCGACGCTCGCCGATCTGCCGGAGGGTCTGGGCTGGGCCAATGATCACGTGCAGATGAATGCCCACGCGGGGACGCACGTGGACGCCCCCTTTCACTACTACCCGACCTGCGGCGGCGAGCGCGCCCGGACGATCGATGAACTGCCGCTTGAGTGGTTCTACGGCGATGGGGTGGTGCTCGATATGCGTCACAAGCCGCGCGGCGGGCTGATCGAGGTAGACGATCTGTCGGCGGCCCTGGCGCGGATTGGCTACACGCTCAAGCCCGGCGACATCGTTATGATCCATACCGGGGCCGACAAACACTGGGGCCAGGCCGAGTACTTCCATGCCGGCGCCGGGATGAGCGCCGCGGCAACCCGCTGGCTGATCGCCCAGGGCATCAGGGTGATGGGCATCGACGCCTGGGGCTGGGATCAGCCCTTCTGGGCGATGAAGGAGCGCTTTAAGGCGACCGGCGACCCCGGCGTGATCTGGGAGGCCCACCGCGTCGGCCGCGAGCTCGAGTATTGCCACATCGAGAAGCTGGCCAATCTCGATGCGCTGCCGCGCCCGTTCGGCTTCAAGGTCGCCTGCTTCCCGGTCAAACTGACCGGCGGCAGCGCCGGCTGGGCGCGCGTCGTCGCTATCTTCGAGGACCTGTGAGTCTCCTCCAGCCGGAAGGGGTCACCGATGGACAAACTGATCGTAACCGCCGCGCTGACCGGCGCGGTGACGGTGCCGACGCAGACGAAGTATCTGCCCTACACGATCGAGCAACTGGCCGAGGATGCCGAGCGCTGTGCCGCGGCGGGCGCGGCGATCATCCACGTGCACGCGCGCGACCAGGCCACCGGCGCGCCCTCCTCGGACATGGAGGTCTTTGGTGCGACGCTGGCGGCGATCAAGGCCCGCACTGACGCCGTGATCTGTGCTACCACGGGCGGCTCGGTGACCATGACCCCGGCCGAGCGCGTGCGGGTCGTGCCGACCTGGCAGCCGGAGCTGGCCTCGTGCAACATGGGCTCGATGAACTTCTCGGTCCACCCGATCGCGCGCCGTTTCGCCCCGGAGGCCTACCATTTTGCCTGGGAGCAGCAGTGGCTGGAGGGCAGCGAGGACTTCATCTTTCCGAATACCTTCAGGAGCATCAAGCACTTCATCGGCGAGATGAACAGGGCGGGGACGCGCCCGGAGTTTGAGATCTACGACGTGGGCCACCTCTACAACCTCGACTTCCTGGTCAGGGAAGGCGTGGTCACACCGCCGCTCTGGATCCAGTTCGTGATGGGGGTGCTTGGCGGCATCCGCGCAACACTCTACGACCTGACGCACCTGCTTGACACCGCCAATCGCCTGTTCGGGCCAGAGCACTTCCACTGGTCGGTGATCGGTGCGGGCTACCCCAACCAGTTCCAGATGGGCACGGCGGCGATCATGCTCGGCGGCCACGCGCGCGTCGGGCTCGAAGACAACATCTTCGTACGGCGCGGGGTGCTTGCGCGCAATCACGAACTGGTCGAAAAGATCGTGCGGCTTGCCGGCGAGTTCGACCGCGAGATCGCGACGCCGGCCGAAGTGCGCGCCTTCCTCAAGCTCAAGGGGAGCGAGCACGTCGGGTTTTGAGGCCCGATCCTGGACCGAGCGGGAGGCTGGCACCGCGGGCCTTTTGCCGCGGGCCCGCCCGTTCCCCCCAAGCCTGGCGAGGTGCTCCGCCCCCGGGTGGTGGGCACCGGCCCCGTGCTGCTCGCAGAGCGCTTCGCCCCGCACCCTCGTTGAACGGGGGGCCGTGCGGCACAGCCCCGTGGTGTCTACTGCGAAAACGACCCCAGGTCGTTTTTCAGAGCCAGGGTGGCGCGATGGGCAGCCACAGCATCGGCGTCGGCGCCGAGCCCGGCGATAAGTTGCGCGGCGCGGGCCTGGCCCGCGCCGTCGGCGCCGCTCGCCAGGGCACGGTCGAGCACTTGCAGGGCGATCACCAGCTTCTGCCGCCCCGAGAGCAGGGCCTGGGCCTCGGCGAAGAACTGCTCCAGGGGCACCTCGGCCAGGTAGCGTTCGGCACGCCCGAGCAGGTCGGCGTCGCGACCGAGCCCGACGGGCAGGAAGGCCGCCAGCCGCTCGCCGGCATACACACTGCGTGCCCCTTCCAGGTGGCCCAGGGCGACCAGCAGCGCCGTTGCCGGGGTCAGCTTCCCCGGTGGGTAGATTGCGTCCAGTTCCGTCCAGGAGCCCATTGCGCCCTCCTTGGTAGTCCATCCGCCAATAAGGGAAGTGGAAGCTGTTGAGTATCCCGCCGTTCTGTCATGCTGAGCCCTTCGGCTTCGCTCCTCAGAAACATACTGCGTTGTCATTCCGAACGGAGCCGCAGGCGGAGTGAGGAATCTCGGCCGGGCCCCTTCGCTGCGCTGCTCAGAAACATACTGCGTTGTCATTCCGAACGGAGCCGCAGGCGGAGTGAGGAATCTCGGCCGGGCCCCTTCGCTGGCGCTCAGGGTGACAGGGTACCAACGATGGAACAATCAGAACGATCTGCTTCCCTAAAACCTGTCAGGTGCGCACTGCGCGGCTCGTCACGCATCACTTGTCACTGGTATCACGCATGCCCCTCCGCCTCACGCGGGCCCTGCCCCAGGTAGAGCAGGGCCATACTGGCGAGCAACAGCGCCGCGCCGCCGACCCCAAGCGGCGTGAGCCGTTCGCCGAGCAGCAGCACGGCGAGCACGCTGGAGCCGAGGGGCTCCAGGAGTGAGAGGATGGCGGCCACCGTGGCCGGGGCACTGCGCAGCCCGCGCAGGTAGAGCACATAGGCCAGGGCCGTGGGCACCAGCGCCAGGTAGAGCAGCAGCATCCAGCCCGTAGGCGGATACTCCCACACCAGGCCAGTGGCGAGCGCCGGCGGGAGCAGCAGCACAGCGCCCAGGCTGAAGGCCAGGGTAATCGGCTGGAGCGGGTGGTAGAAGGGGGCCACCACCCGACTGCCAAGCACCACCAGGCTATAGCACAGTCCTGCGCTCAGGGCGAGGGCCGCCCCCACCCAGAGCGCGCTGCCGCTTGCCGTGGGCGCGCCGCCCACCAGCAGGGCGGTGCCGGCGATCGCCCCACCCATTGCCAGGCCGGTGACCCGGCTGATCCGCTCGCCAAGGGCGACACCAGCGAGGATCGCCGTGAAGATCGGCGCGCTGCAGATGTTGATCATCACCGCGGCGGCCACGCCCAGGCGGGGGATGGCCGCGAAGTAGCAGAGCTGGTAGCTGGCGAAGGCAGCGCCGATCAGCCCCATGATCAGCAGATGGGGCCGCTGCACGCGCCAGAAGCCCCGGCCCACGATCATCCGGCTCAGCAGCAGCAGGGCCGGCGCAGCGATCAGCAGCCGCAGGAAGCCCACCGAGAAGGGGTTGGTGTCCGCCAGCTGGTAGAGCAGGCCCACCGCGACGCCGATCGTGCCCCAGCTCAGTGCCGCCAGGCTGACCAGCGCCAGCCCCGCGCGCCGCTCCTCCTGCGCCTCCACCATGACTACTCTCCCGACCGCAGCTCGCTGGGCCACGGTCGACCTGTCAGAAGAGCCCGGACCGCGTACTAGCCCGCATCGGGCTCGGCGCCATCGTTGCTGGTGTTCTGCTCGATGAAGGCCCTGATCGCGGAAAACAGCTCGATGTCGATGATCACGCCGGTTGGGTAGCCTTTTTGCGTAACCACGATCGGTTGATGGTTGGCCTGCGAGCGTTTGAGCAAGGCCGCCAGCGACGAGGCAGCCTTCGAAATCGGTACCACGCCCTTTTCCAGATCGACGCTGCGTACACTTTTTGCGAGATCGAGCGATGGCATCGGCGGCTTCCCTTCTTGTTATGGTGATCTTGGGCTCAAGATCGTCCGGATGCCCTGGTAGTGTAGTTTATACCAGATGTTGGGGCAAATTGGGTGCCCTTTGACCCCTGAGCCCGGGGCTTGAGCAACATCCGCCTACCGCGGTGGAGTTTGGGGTGGCATGACCACCCCAAGGGTTGTCTGGTCGGTGGTGTTGGGGGCGCAGCCCCCCACC
>DAOUBZ010000161.1:0-6225 GCA_034432515.1 Chloroflexaceae bacterium
GCGGCCGAGGGCAGGGGTCGCGACTGGGACGAAGTCGTAACAAGGTATCCGTAGCGGAAGCTGCGGATGGATCACCTCCTTTCTAGGGAGCCTGCCCCAAGCGGGCAGTGCCGATGGGCACGATCCCAACACGAGACCACACTCGCCTGGCAAGGTGCCTCACACCCCCCGAACGTATGCGTTCGGGGGGTGTGCTGTTTGGGGCGCCCACCGTTCACCAGCACCGGACGCCTACGCCGCGGCGCCCCTAGGTTTCGATCTCTTTGCGCAGCCGCCCAAGGGCGGTGTCCAGCTCGGCGAAGCGTTGCTGCAGCTCACTGAGCTGGCCGCGCTGGGCGCGCACGAACCGCGTGAAGGGAGCATTGCGCTCGCGGATCTGGCCGATCGCGCGATCCACCTCGCGTGTGAATTGCTGCTCGACCCCCTCGCGGAGCTGGCTCCGCAGCGTATCCACCCGCGCGCGGAGCGCCTTCTTGGCCTGGCGCTTCTTGGCGGGCAGCAGCGCGAAGCCGCCCAGGGCCAGCGCCGTGGCCGCCAGAATGCCGGTAAAATCGAGCCAGACGGCGTGAGCCAGCGCCACGACGATCGCGCCGAGGCCCACCGCGCCCACTTCGGTGATCGCCGTCGCCGCGATCGAGGAGCGCACCTCGTCGGCGAGCTCCGCGGAGGCGGCCTGCTTGTCGTAGCTGGCCATCACGTCGGTGGCCGTCCGGCCCACCGAGTCGAGCAGGGCGCGACGGTTGTACTCGAAGCTGCCGCCGACGTTGCCGATGAGCTTCTCAGAATGCTGGCTGGCCCGCCGCTTGATGTACTCGTCCACGCTCTGCTGCAGGCGCAGGTTCTTCTCGACCATCCAGTCGACGATCGCGCCGACCTTCTGGTCGATCTGCTGATCAATATCGCTGACCACCTCAGCCTCAAACATGCCGCGAAACTTCTCGCCGTTCAACAGATCGGGCAGCCGGCTCAGGCGAATGTGTTCGTCGAAGAAGCTGTCGCCGCGCGTCACCAGATCCGCGAGGATCTGATCGATCTCGCCGAGGTAGTACGTGAGATCGTTCTGCAGGTCAACCTTGAACAGGTCCAGCTGCTGCTCGACGTTGTCCATGGTGGCCAGGTCTTCGCGCAAGGTCTCCAGGCGGCTTTCGGTGACACCGAGGTATTTGCCGCTCAGCTTCTGAGCGACGCCAAGTGGTGAGAGCAGCTTGAGCCGGACCCGGGTCTCCTCGTCGAGCGTGTCGATCACATAGCGTTCCATCTCGCCGAAGCGGCTGCTGGCCCAGAGCTGCTCGCGCTCCTCGCCCGTGCGCTGCCGGGCGCTGATGGCCTGGCGAGCCGAGACCGGGAAGATCTCGGGAGTGACGCCGAGCAGTGAACGCGCGTTCTCGCGGATAAAGCTGAGCACCTGTTCGAGCTCCGCGGCATTGAGAATGTCGATCTTGTTCAGCACGATGACGATCTTCTTGCCCCACTCCTTGATCAACTCGAGGAAGCCCCGCTCACTCTCGGTAAACGGGCGGTCGGCGGAGGTGGTGAAGAGCACCAGGTCGGCGCGGGGGATGAACTGGCGGGTCAGTTGCTCGTGGTGGCGGATCACCGCATTGGTGCCGGGCGTATCCACGATGGTGAGCTGGCGCAGCACGTCGGCGGGGTAGGTAGTGACACGCAGGCCATCGGCATGGAGCGCGCTGCTGACCTCGTCGCCAAACTGGAGCAGGGTGATCGTATCGGTGGTCGGCGTGACACCCTCGGGGAGCAACTGCTCGCCCAGCAGCGCGTTGAGGAAGCTCGACTTGCCGGCATTGAACTCGCCGGCAACAACGATCAGGAAGAGCTCCTCGAGATGGGCAAGCGTCTCGTGCAGGATGCGCTGGTCAGCCGGGTCGATATCGCTGCCGAAGCGCTGGAAGGCCGCGTCAAGCTGCTGCAGCACCGCACGGAGGTCGCCGAGCAGTGCATCCTGGCGTTCGGTGATCAGCCGCCTGCGCTGAAGCAGGCCATCCATGAAGGGCATCGCATTAAGCCTTGTTGCAAAAGATTAAGCCTCTGTTATGGTTTTTGTAATCTGGAACACACACACCGTGGCGTACACCTGCTATACTCTCTCTATCTCCTTCTCCTCTCTCCCCGGGGGTGGCGCCGCAAGGCTCCACCCCTGAGGATTCCTGGTGATCTGCGCCGTGGTATACCTACCAGAGCGACGGCTGCAGGGCGCGGATCGTCACAGCCAGAGCGGCAAGCACGAGGGCCAGGCCGCCCAGCGCATAGACCAGGATGGGCGCCAGTTCGTCCCAGGTGCGCGGGCGGAAGCGCCGGGGCGGCCCGCTCGTCTCGATGCGCTGGCCACGCCAGTAGGTGACGCGCCGGGCCGTACTGCTGCTCCATCCCCCGCCGAGACCCATCGCCCGCCAGGCGAGTGCCAGCAGGTAGCCCCCCATGCCACCCAGGGCCAGGGCCGTGACGAACCAGGGTAGGGAGCGGGCGTTTGCGAGGATGGCGATCAGGCCGATCAGCAATAGCCAGCGCCAGTCAAAGCGGAACCGGTGCATGGTGCCATCTCCAACGGTTTGTTTCCATCATACCACAGCGCACCAGCCAGGCGGCGCGCGGGTCGTGGCTACTTGCCGTGGACGACGCCAGAGGCGCTGATCGTGGCGAGGGAGGGACCTGAGGTGAGGCGGGGCGGCATACTAGCGAGCGCGCCGGTCACGACCGGCAGCAGATCGTGCAGGTCAACCGGTTTGGCCACATAGGCGCTCACGCCCAACTCCCGCATCTTGGCGCGCAGGCCGGGCGTATCGTAGGCGGTGAGCACCAGCACCGGGATGCTCGGACGAAAGGTACGCACCGCGCGCACCAGTGAGATGACACCGCCCACGTGGGGGCTTGGATCGACGATCAACAGATCGACGCGGTCGTCGGCGCAGGCCAGCCAGGCCGCATTGGGCGACGGCGCCACGGAGACAGTGAAGCGATCGCCGAGCATGGTCTGCAAGCCGCGCTGGGTAATCATCGCGGCGACAGGGTCATTATCAACGATGTGGATCTGCCTGGGGGGCATCGTCTGCTCACTCCTCCGGCGGCCAGGCTGCAACGGTGACACTGCCGGTACACTGCCACTATCCTAGCAGTCTCACCGGAGCCTGTGACGGAGCGAGGCGACAACTGCTAGTGGCGAACCAACAACTTGTGAGAACATACACAAAAATCGTTGTATGGCTCCGTAATGCGAAATAATTCGCATAAATAAACGCGACCGCGCACCCTATTCGGTGCACGGTCGCGCTGCAGGGGAGCCTGCGCGGCTCAGTTCTGCTGATCCTGCACTTCGCTGTTGACGGGGAGGAGGATGGTGAAGGTCGTGCCCTGGCCGATCTCGCTCTCAACCGTGATCCGCCCGCCGTGCTGGGTGATGATATGGGCGCTGATGGCCAGGCCGAGGCCGGTTCCCTGGGGTTTGGTGGTATAGAAGGGCTCGAACAGGTGCGGGCGGTGTTCCGGGGCGATGCCCACGCCGGTGTCGCTGATGATCACGCCAATCGTGGCGGGCGCCTCGGGGCGAGCCTGCAACAACTGGGTGGTGACGCGCAGCTCGCCGCCACGGGGCATGGCATCGCAGGCGTTGAGGATGATATTGAGGAACACCTGGCGCAACTGGTCGGCGTGGGCAACGGTGAGCGGCAGGTCCGCATCAAGGCTGGCCGTGGTGTGGATACGGCCGTGGCGCAGATGGGTCTGCACCAGTTCGAGGGTCTCACGGAGAATGCTGTTGATGCTGGTGCTGGCCAGTTCGGACCTGGAGGGCCGGTAGAAGTCGCGCATCCGGGTAATAATCCGGGCGATGCGGCCAAGCTCCTGCTGAGCGATGCTGAGAAAGGCCCGCTGGGGCGCATCGGGGGCGAGATCTTGCTCGACCAGGTAGAGGCTATTGCGGGCGGCGTAGAGCGGGTTGTTGATCTCGTGGGCCACCGAGGCGGAGAGCTCGCCCACGGCGGCCAGCTTGGCGCTCTGCAGCAACTGGGCCTGGGCCGTATTGAGGCGGGCCTGAGCCTCAGCGTGGAGCGACTGGGTGATCGCCAGGTCGCGCTGGAGGGCGGCAGCGCGCGCGCGCTGGGTCAACTCATCGACGGCGACCGCGGTGAGGTCGCCGAGCGCCTGGATGAAGGGGAGGTCGCGCGGATGGTAGAGATGGGCATTGGTACCACCGTAAAGCACAAGCGCGCCGAGACGCTGGGCATCGACACGCAGCGGGCTGATCAGGGCGCTCGATGGCGGCCAGAGCGGCAGTGCTGCGCGCAGGGCCTCGCGGTCGTAGGGATCCAGCTGCTCAAAGGCCAGCTCCAGCTCCGGGCCAACCAGGAGCATGGCGCGCGGCGCGATACTCGCCATACTCGCCAGGCCGAGCGAGTCGCGGCGCTCGACGGCGCCGGCTGCGGCGCGGAGCACCAGACACTCGGTCTCGGGTTCGGTGAGGAAGAGGTGCGCGGCGCAGGTGCCTGGGAAGAGCCCGATCGCCTCGTTGACCACCAGTTGCACGATCGCGTCGACATCGCGGCTGATCAGCAAGGCGGCGGAGATGGAGAGCAGGGTGTTCAGGCGCGCACCGAGATGGGTGGCGCGCCCGTGCTGCAACTCGGCCTCGTGTTCGAGCTGCACCGCCCGCGCCTCGGCAGCCTGCAATCGGGCCTCCAACACTTCAACCTGCGCGCGCAGCGTCTCCAACTCACCCATACGCATTATCTCCGCATCGACCTGGCTGCTTTGAGAGCGCCAGAACGCGGCGAACGCCTCGCGTTGACACCCCAAAGCGTAGCACGCTATAATGCCCACATCGCTTGCCGTCCCAACTATAGTGCTTTTCGGCACGGAGCGCAAACAGCATGACCCAGCCTGCCCAGGTTCTTGTCGTTGACGATGAGCAGAATATCCGCCTGACCCTGAGCGCCCTGTTGAGCCGCGCCGGCCACGGGGTGACGGTCGCGGCAACCGGTGAGGAGGCTGTGGCCCTGTTTGAGCACCAGCCATTCGACCTGATGCTGGTCGACCTGCAGATGCCGGGGATCAATGGCATCCAGGTGGTCGAGGCGCTCCGGCAACGCAACCTGGACACGGTGGTGATCGTGCTGACCGGCCACGGCTCGCTCGAGACGGCGATCGAGGGCATGCACCAGGGCATCTTTGACTATATGCTGAAGACGAGCGACCCGGAGCAGATCCTGGAGCGGGTTGCTGCGGGCCTGGAGGAGCGGGCCAGGCGCCAGCGGCAGAATGCGCTGATCAGCGCGATCGGCGCAGCCGCCCAGGCGCTGGCCAGCGGCGGCCCCAGCCCCCAGCCGCTCGAAGAGTTGATCGGCATCTCCAGCACCAACGCCGCGCCGCCGGCCGCCCCGCCGCCGCCCGGCGCCACGACGCCCAACAACGAGCGCCAGCTGACGATCGGCCAGCTCCAGCTCGACACCTGGCATCAGACGGCCACGCTCGGCGGGCGCTCACTGAACCTGACGCCGACCGAGTTTCGCCTGCTGCTCTGCCTCGCCGAGCACGCTGGCCAGATGCTCTCCTATACCCAACTGGTACGCTGCGCCCAGGGCTATGAGGCCAGCGACATGGAGGCCGGCGAGCTGATCAAGCCCCACATCCATCATCTGCGCCAGAAGATCGAGCCCGACCCGAGCACACCGCGCTATTTGCTCAATGTGCGCGGCAAGGGCTACATCCTGCAGATTGAGTAGCTATGGCTGAGCACGAAGCGATCCCGCCACGGCTGCGGGCAATTATCGACGAGTTCAAAGCCAGCGACCGCAACGAGAAGCTGGAGTTGATGCTCGAGTATGCCGACCGGCTTCCCCCCCTGCCCGAACATCTGCGCGCGCACACCGGCATGGAGCAGGTGCACGAGTGCGCCAGCCCGGTCTTTCTGTCCACCGAGCAGCAGGGTGACGGGCTCGTCTTCTATTTCGACGTGCCTGCCGAGGCGCCTACCACCCGTGGTTATGCCGCATTGCTCGCCGAGGGTCTACACGGGGCCACGCCGCGTGAGGTGCTCGCCCTGCCCGGCGACTTCTTCCTCGAGATGGGCCTGCAGCAGGTGCTCAGCCCCCAGCGGCTCAACGGCATCAGCGCGATCCTGGCCTATATGAAACGCCAGGCGTTGCGTTTTGTGCCGGCGCCGTCGTCGTCGTCATCGGCGCGGTAGGGCCGAAGCATTGGCTGCGCCAATGCTTC
>DAOUBZ010000162.1:0-4394 GCA_034432515.1 Chloroflexaceae bacterium
CGGCGGGCTCGGGGAGCGGCTGGCCGCCATTGTCGACCACGAGGGCGCCGTCGGGGGCGAGCGGCGTGGTGGGCAGCCCGCGCATCAGCGCCAGGTCGCGTCCCAGGCTGCCGATCTGCAGCGCCGCATCGGTGGGGGCATCGGGGTAGTGTTCGAGGCGAACGCGCTCGAAGTACTGCACCAGGGCCAGCCGTGGGCCGACGTACTCCCAGGCTGGCGCGCTGATCGGCAGGCCGAAGACCTCGAGGCCGCCAGCGGCCTCCCAGAAGGCGAGGAACGGCGCCCCGACGGTGTACCCGGTCTCGGGGAAGAGGCGCGCCTCTGGGCTGTCGGCGGCGTTGGCCGCCGGCGGCTCGAAGCTGCGCCAGAGAGCCGCGCTATACTCGGCGCCGAGGCGCCCCCGCAGAATCGCTCCGCCATACTCGGGGTGCAACTCCAGGCGGCCACGCTCGAAGTACTGCACGGTCAGGCCGTTCTCGACCAGCACGGGCGTGATCGGTGGGCCGAGGGTGACGGCGCCGTTGCTGGCGCGCCAGTGCGCGAGGAAGCCATGCTCATTGCTCAGGCGCTGGCCCGTCGCGGCGAAGAAGAGCGCGTCGTCCATGGCCACACCGGGGTGGGGTGTGATCCACAACCCGACGGCCAGGCCGATCAGTAGGCTGGCTATCCCTGCCGTGAATGCGTGTCGTGGTGGCCGGAAGCGCATAGCGGACTCCTGGTGCGGTCGCGGGCAGCCCGGCAACGGGGGCTCTTGCTTCGCATTATAGCCGTGCCATACATGCTGTCAAGCGTTCAAGGCGGAATCATGCCGTTATCACGGCATGATTGGCTCCATGATCCTTGACAGGCCGCCGGTTATGTGGAGGTGTGGCACAACGTGTGAACCACGTCTGGCAAATGGTCCGCAGGGCTTGAGCAACGTCCCTGGGGCCAGCCCCAAAACCCGGGTTTTCTCGGTGGTGTTGGCGGCTACGCCGCCAACACCAACGAGAAAACACCTTGTCGGGCGGCGTAGCTGCCCCACACCCCACCGCGGGAAGCGGACGTCACACCAGCCCTACCACCAACGCGGGTGGTAGCGCATCGCGGGGCTTCGTGGTACCATGGGGGACAAGTTCGCGCCGCTAGAGGGTGCGCGAAGAGCAGAGGATTGACACGATGCAAGAACTGGATACAGAACTGAGCGAACTGCAGGAACGATACGCGCTGATCCGGGGGCATCTTTGACCTGGCCGGCAAACAGGCGCAGATTGCGGCCCTCGAGGCGCAGGCCGGCGACCCGGCGCTGTGGAACGACCCGCGCGAGGCCCAGGCGGTGATGCAGCGCCTCACCCGGCTCAAGGCCGAGGTTGGCCAGTGGACGGGGCTGGAGGCGCGGCTCAACGGCCTGGATGAGTTGATCGCTCTGGCCGAGGCCGAGGGCGATGATTCGCTGCGGGACGAACTGGCCGAAGAGTTGCGCGGCGCTGAGGCCGAGTTGGAACAGCTCGAACTGGCCCTGCTGCTCAGTGGCCCCTATGATGACCGTGACGCCTTCATCTCCATCCAGGCCGGGATGGGCGGCACCGATGCCCAGGACTGGGCCGAGATGCTGCTGCGCATGTATACGCGCTGGGCCGAGGCGCGGGGCTACAGTGTGCATCTGGTGGACCAGAGTGAGGGCGATGAGGCGGGGATCAAGAGTGCGACGCTGGAGGTGCGCGGCCCCTATGCCTATGGCTACGCCCGGGCCGAAGCGGGCGTGCACCGGCTGATCCGGCTCTCGCCCTTCAACGCGGCCCACACCCGGCAGACCTCGTTTGCCCGGGTGGAGGTGCTGCCCGAGGTGGACGATGCCCCCGAGGTGGTGATCAAGCCCGAGGATCTGCGGGTGGACGTGTTTCGCGCCGGTGGCCACGGTGGCCAGGGCGTGAATACGACCGACTCGGCAGTGCGGCTCACCCACCTGCCAACCGGCATCGTTGTTACCTGCCAGAACGAGCGTTCGCAGCTCCAGAACCGTGAGACGGCCATGCGCGTGCTGCGCGGTCGCCTGCTCGAACGGGAGTTGCAGCGCCAGTTCGAGGAGCGCGCGCGGCTGCGCGGCGAGTACCGCGACGCGGCCTTCGGCAGCCAGATGCGCACCTACTACCTCCACCCCTCGACGCTGGTGAAGGACCATCGCACCAGCCATGAAACAAGCAACGTCCAGGCGGTGCTCGATGGCCAGATTGACGGCTTCATCGAGGCCTACCTGCGCTGGAACGTTGCCGGCTAACTGGTTGCTCCTGTAGCAGAACGGTACAGACGTGCAGCGCGATCGGCTTCCATTCTGGCTCTGCTTCCTCGTCTTGATGCTGGCGCTCGCTGGTCCGTTTCCGGTGCCCCCGGTGCAGGCGCAAGGCGATACGGCGATCCAGGTCGTCACAAGTACGGCCCGCGCGGAGTTCCCCGCGCGGATCAACTTTGCCCTGGAGGCCGAGAGTCGCGCTGCCGACATCGTGGCCGTGCAGTTGCTCTATGGCGCGACGCGCCAGCAGGTGCTGACGGTCGTTGATCTGGAGGTTGTCCCGAGCCGGCGGGTGACCCTGCAGCACGAACTGGATACCCAGGTCTTCTACTACCCGCCGGGTACGGCGATCAGCTACCGCTGGTGGATCCGCGATGCCGCGGGCAATGAGTTGACGACCCCGCTCGCCGAGTTGCGCTACCACGATGAGCGCTTCCCCTGGTCGGAGCGGAGCGCGCGCAACGTGACGATCTACTGGTACCGTGGCGGTGAGGCCTTTGGCGAGACGTTGCTCGGCGCGGCGATGCGTGCGCTCGACCGCCTGGAGGCGGTGCTCGGCGCCGGCCTGGAGCAACCGGTGCAGATCTACATCTATGCCAGCAACAGCGACATGCGCAGCGCGCTGCAGTCCAACTCGGTGGAGTGGGTGGGTGGCGAGGCGCATACCGGTCTGGGCGTGATCGTTGGCGCGATCGCGCCGGGCGACCAGGCTGAGGCGGGCCGCTTGATCCCTCACGAGTTGTCGCACCAGGTGCTGGCCCAACTCACTGCGAACCCCTATGGTGGGGTGCCGCTCTGGTTCGATGAAGGGCTGGCGATGTATGCGCAGGAGCAGCGCGATGCTGGCTACGACGAGCGCCTGGCGATGGCGGCCCGTGCTGGCCAGCTGATCCCGCTGGAGGCGCTGGCGGCAAGCTTCCCCGCCGACACCGACCAGGCGCTGCTCTCGTATGCCCAGAGCCGCGCCGTGGTAGCGTATCTCATCGAGCGCTACGGCGTGGAGCAGGTGCGGGAGTTGGCGCTGGCCTTCGCCGCGGCGATGCCTGTCGACGAGGCGCTGCCGGCGGTGCTCGGGAGCAGCGTCGATGCGCTGGATGCCGAGTGGCGGGCAACCCTGCCACCAGCGGCACAGGTGCTGGTGGCCACGCCGGCGCCGCAGCAGGCCCCGCCTGAGCGTTTCGCCGAGGCGCCGCCGGCTGGCCCCGCGGGGCCGGAGGCAGGGCCATGGTTCAGCCGGCTGCCAACATGGGCGTTGCTGGCCGGCGCGGGGGTGTGCTGCAGCGTAGCCACCCTGGTGGTGATCGTCGTGGTGTTGGTGGGGCTGCGCTTCCTGGGGGTCGACCGGGGGACGGCCTAGTACTACAACGAAGGTTGGCCTTCTGCCGCATCCGTACGCTGTCCGCCTGTCACCCTGAGCGGAGGCGTAGCCGGAGCGAAGGGTCTCGGTGTGGCATCACCGCCGGGATTCCGAGCGAAGCGAGGAATGACAACCCTCGTTGTAGTACTAGTGATCGCGACAAACGGGTATCGCTCAACGAGGAGCAAGCATGGAGATCAAATTCACGCCCTGGCGCATGCAGTACATCAAGCGGGGCAACACGCCGGCTGACGATGGCTGTATCTTCTGCGCGATGGCCGCGGCGCCGCCCGCGTGCGACGCGGAGAACCTGGTGCTGTATCGGGGTGAGCACTGCTTTGTGGTGATGAATCTCTACCCCTACAACCCGGGACACCTCATGGTGGTGACCAATGCCCACAGCGCCGACCTGGTCGGGCTGGACGAGGCTACCGCCGAGGAGCTCTTTACGCTGACACGGCGCAGCGTGGGCCTGCTGGAGGCCGAGTACCAGCCCCACGGCTTCAACCTGGGAGTGAACCTGGGGCGCACGGCAGGGGCCGGGATCGCCGAGCACCTGCATCTGCATATCGTGCCCCGCTGGAACGGCGATGCGAACTTTATGCCGGTGGTCGGCGGCACCCGTCTCGTGCCGGAGGATCTCGACGGCACCTACCGGCGGTTGCGGCCACGCTTCGCGGAGTTGCTGGCCCTGCCACACTGAGCGGCCGGGGGCCGGTGCGTAAGTGGTGCATCCGGCACGTCCCGTGTCACCCTGAGCCCTTCGCT
>DAOUBZ010000163.1:0-3391 GCA_034432515.1 Chloroflexaceae bacterium
AGCGCTTGCACGCGAGGATCGAGTGTAGGCCCGGCGCACCCGACCCGCAGGTGCGCCGGGCCTTCTGCTACCCCGAGGAGAGGCCATGAAACCGCAGTTCACCGTCGCTTTGACGCCGCGCTTCTGCCGCCCGGAGTTGTTTGGCGCCTGCCACGTAAGCGAAGGATAGACCCTGTATGCCGCTTGAGCGCTTTTTTCTGGTCGACTCGACCCTGCGCGAGGGTGAGCAGTTCGCCACGGCGCGCTTCTCCAGCGCCCAGCGCCTCGCCGTCGCCGAGGCCCTCGATGCTGTTGGGGTCGAGTATATCGAGTTGACCTCGCCGGCCGCCTCGCCGCAGAGCGCCCGCGACCTGGAGACGATCGCCGGCCGCGGGCTACGCGCCCGCATCCTCACCCACATCCGCTGCCATCCCGACGATGCCCGCCTCGCTGTCGAGTGCGGCGCCCAGGGCGTGAACCTGCTCTACGCCACCTCCGAGCCGCTGCGACAGGCCAGCCATGGCCGCAGCCTCGCCCAGATTATCGAAGAGGCCGCGGTGGTCATCGGTTACCTGAGCGAGCACAACGTCGAGATCCGTTTCTCCTGCGAAGATACCTTCCGCACCGACCTGCCCGACCTGATCCGCATCTATAGCGCGGTGGCCGCCATGGGCGTCCACCGTGTCGGCCTGGCCGATACGGTGGGCATCGCCACGCCGCGCCAGGTCTACGCTGTGGTTGACCAGGTGCGCGCGGCGGTTGATTGCGACATCGAATTCCACGGCCACAATGACGCCGGCTGCGCCGTCGCCAACGCCTTCTGCGCCCTCGAGGCCGGCGCCACCCACATCGATGTGACGGTGCTCGGCATCGGCGAGCGCAATGGCATCGCCTCGCTCAGCGGCATGATCGCCCGCCTCGCGACCCTCGACCCGGCCCTGGTCGCCCGCTACGACCTGGCGCGCCTGCCTGAACTGGACCGAGCGGTGGCCGACCTGGTGGGCGTGCCGGTGCCCTTCGATGCACCGATCTCCAGCCCCTTCGCCTTTCATCACAAAGCGGGCCTGCACACCAAGGCCGTCCTGCAGGACCCGCGCAGCTACGAGGTGCTCGACCCGGCGCTCTTCGGGCGCAGCCGCACCGTCGCCGTGGCCCACCGCCTGGTGGGCTGGCATGCCGTCGCCGAGCGCGCGCGCGAACTGGGCATCTACCTGAGCGAGACGGCCGCCCGCGCGGCCGCCGCCCGGATCAAGGCCCTCGGGGACGAGCACGAACTCGATAGCACGACGGTCGATGAGATCCTGTATGAGTATGCAGAGTAGGGGCGCAGCGGATTGCGCCCACATGGGCAATGGGAGCACTACAATGGCACAGACGCTCAGTGAGCAGATCCTCTCCCGCGCCGCCGGACGGCCGGTGTCCGCAGGCGAGGTGGTGACCGTGGACGTGGACCTGGTGATGATGCACGATAGTCTCTCGCCGAGCATCATCAGGGTCCTGCACGAGGAGCTTGGGGCCGAGCGCGTCTGGGATCCCAGCCGGGTGGCGGTGGTGATCGACCACGTGGCCCCGGCGGCCAGCGTGCAGACGGCTGAGAAGCAGGCCGAGGTGCGCCGCTGGGCCCGCGCTCAGGGCATCGCCAATCTCTTCGACGTGGGCCGTGGCATCTCGCACCCGGTGCTGGTCGAAGAGGGGCTGGCTCGCCCCGGTATGGTGATCGTCGGCAGCGACAGCCACTCGACCGCCTATGGCTGCGTCACCGCCTTTGGCACCGGCATGGGTACCACCGATATCGCCCTGGCCGCCGCCACCGGACGCACCTGGTTCCGCGTGCCCGAGACGGTGCTGGTGCGCGCCGAGGGCCGCTTCCGCCCGGGGGTCAGCGCCAAGGACCTGGCGCTCAAGGCGGCGCGCATCCTGCGCGCCGATGGCGCCACCTACGCCGCCGTGGAGTGGCATGGCGTTGAGTTCCTGAGCGTGATGGAGCGTATGACCCTGGCGACGCTCTCGATCGAGGTGGGGGCTAAGGCCGGCCTCGTCCCACCTGTGGGCTTGCTGCAGGCCGTGCCGGAGTGGCTCCACGTGGCGCCGGACGCCCGCTACAGCCGGGTGATCACGATCGACCTCGCGCAGCTTGAGCCTCAGGTGAGCGCCCCGCACACCGTGGACAATGTGACCGACCTGGGCGACCTGGGCCGCGTGGCGATCGATGTGGTCTACCTCGGCACCTGCACCAACGGCCACTACGAGGACATGGCCGCCGCGGCGCGCATCCTGCGCGGGCGCCGCCTGGCCCCCGGCGTGCGTATGCTGGTTGTTCCGGCGAGCGCCCAGGCCCTGCAACTGGCTGCCCAGGACGGCACCCTGGCGACCCTGCTGGCCGCCGGCGCCACGATCGGCACCCCCGGCTGCGGCGCCTGCATCGGGCGCCATATGGGCGTGCTCGCCCCTGGCGAGGTCTGCCTCTTCACCGGCAATCGCAACTTCCGTGGCCGCATGGGCAGCCCCGAGGCCAACATCTACCTGGCCTCACCTGAGGTCGCCGCGGCCACGGCCCTGACCGGCTATATCACCCATCCACAGGAGGTGGTCGAGGTACGCCACGCCGAAGCCTGATAGCAGTGACAAGCATCTCCCGGAGTACCACCATGGCTCGTGTCTGGATCTTTGGCCCGGATATCAACACCGACCAGATCGTCCCCGGGCGCTATGCGCCGTATATGCTCAAGAACGAGGATGACCTGCGCAAGTACCCCTTCGTCGAACATCGCCCCGACTTTGCGAGTGGCGTGCGCCCCGGCGACCTGATCGTGGCCGGCAACAACTTCGGCTGCGGCAGTTCGCGCGAGTATGCGCCGCTGGCCCTGCGTATGGTCGGTGTCGGCGCGATCATTGCGCCGCTCTTTGCCCGCATCTTCTTCCGCAACGCGCTGAACCTCGGCATCCCCTGCTTCACCGCCGATCTCACCGGCGACCTGCGCGATGGCCAGGAGGTCGAACTGGATCTGGAGCAGGGGCGGATCCACACCCACGACGGCCGCATCCTGCAACTGCCGCCGCCACCCGCCTTCCTGCGCGAGGTCTGGGCAGCCGGCGGGATCGTACCTTTCTACCGGCAGTACGGCCGCTTCCCCGGGGAGGCCGTGTCGTGAAGATCTGCGTCATCCCCGGTGACGGGATCGGCCCCGAGGTGCTGGACGCCGCAACCACGGTGCTGCGGGCGATCGACTCCGCGGTGGAGTTGGTCAGCGCCGAGGCGGGCTGGGCAACCTTCCAGCGCCACGGCACGGCCCTGCCCGACGCGACCCTGGCGGCCGCCCGCGCCGCCGATGCGGTGCTCTTCGGCGCGGTGGCCTCGCCCAGCCACGCCGTGCCCGGCTACCGCAGCCCGATCGTTCAGTTGCGCCGTGAG
>DAOUBZ010000164.1:0-2325 GCA_034432515.1 Chloroflexaceae bacterium
ATTACCGGATGGTCGTGGGAACCCACGTCGAGTTGTGGGCGTCCACGGTGGGGCGCCCCGACGTCACGGACATCCGTCAACACAATCGTCACCCCCTCACCCCTGGCGCTTTCGGTGCACGTGGGCGACAAAATGGCAAACCTGGCGCATAATTAAGAAAGAGAGGCCTTTTGAAATAGAGGTGTACGTGCACAATGAGTATTGACCAGCGAGAGTTTCGCGCCACGATGGGTCTGTTTGCCACCGGGGTGACGGTGATCACCGCCCGCTCCGCCGAGGAGACCCGTGGTATGACCGCGAACGCGGTGACCTCGGTCTCATTGGAGCCGCTGCTGCTGCTGGTGTGTATCGACCGGCGGGCACGCATGGCCGGTCTGATCGTCGAGGCGGAGCGCTTCGCAGTGAATATCCTGCGGGCCGACCAGGAGGCGCTCTCGCGCCACTTCGCGGGCCGCCCCGATCCCGCCCTTGCACCCCAGTTCGACGAACTGGCGGGTGCGCCGATCCTGGCCGAGAGTATGGCGTCGCTCGTCTGCGCGATCGATCGGGTGCTCGACGGCGGCGACCACCTGATCGTGATCGGGCGCGTTGAGGCGCTGCGGCGCGCCGATGACGCCGGCGAGCCATTGCTCTACTACCGGGGCCAGTATCGCCAACTTGCGGCCTGACACCATATGTGGGTGAGGCGATGCGCATTCTTTGTGCCAACGAGCACGCAATTTCCCGCGGCGTGCCCTTGTGCCGGTAATGGCAAGTTGGTACCATAGATGTACGGGCTGAACAACGGCCCGAACCGACCAGTAGCTTCACCCGCGGAGCCGCCCATGATCAGCCGCCTCTTCATCTGCCTGGTTCTCGGCTTCGTCCTCGGTACCATCGGCCTGACCCTCGTCCCCGACCTGGGGCGCGTGGCCGGGCCATTCGTCTGTGAAGGCGTCCTCGAGCCAGAACCGCGCGTCCACGGGCTGCGCTACCGCTGTGTCGACGCTGCCGATGGCCGCGTTCTACCCGTCCCGACTGATCGCGTCGTGTTCCAAACCATCCCCATCCTGGCCGGTACGCTGCTGTTGCCGGTCTGCCTTGTGCTCCACCGGCTCGAACAGCGTGGCCGCCGCCTCCAGCAGCGCATCCAGGCTGACCTGGCCACCGCGGTGCCGGCCCAGGCCGAGGTGCTGCGTATCGCGCAGCACGGCAACCTGAAGCGCCAGATCCTGATGCGCGCCGCCGAACTCAAGCTGGTGCTCTGGGTGCAGCCGCCGAACGGGCGGCCCTACGAGGCGATCGTCCCCTGGCTCGTCGAGGAGGATGGCGTCGGTCAGTTGCGCGAGGGGGCGGTGCTCCCGGTGCGGATCAACCCGCTGCGCCCGCAGTTTGTCTACCCTGCGCGGCCGTGGGCCCACTTTGCCTGGTGGCTGGCAGCCCAGCCGCCCGCCGCCAGGTAGCCTATGAGCGCCAACCGGCCCTTCGGACTCTGGTCCAGCCCACTGACGCCTCGCGCCATGGCCGCCGCGCTGCGTCTCGACGATGTGCAGTGGGACAGCGACGGGCGGCGCGTGGTCTGGCTCGAGGCGCGCGATGGCCGTGGCAGCCTCTGGTGCGCCGATGTTGCTGGCGTCGACGCGCCTCGCGAGGTGACGCCGGGCGATATGGCGGTGCGGGGGCGTGTTGGCTACGGGGGCGGCGATTTCACCGTCGCGGGCGGCCAGGCCTTCTTCGTTGACGGCGCCTCGGGCCGTCTGTTTCGCCAGAGCCTCAGCGGCGGACGGCCGCGCCCGCTCAGCCCGGCCTTCGGCGCTGCCGCCGCGCCGGCCTGCTCGCCCGATGGACGCTGGCTGCTCTTTGTCCACAGCTACGAAGGCACGGATTGTGTCGCAATTGTGGATGCCGAGGGTCGTCAGTGGCCCCAACGCCTGGCTACCGGCCACGACTTCTACATGTGGCCGGGCTGGCATCCCTCCGGCAACCTGGTGAGCTACGTGGCCTGGGACCACCCGCAGATGCCCTGGGACGGCAGTCTGCTCTATCTGGCCGAGCTTGAGCATGGCGGGTCGGTGCCGCAGCTGCGCGCTGCACGGGTCATCGCCGGCGGCCCGGCGACCAGCATCTTCCAGCCCGTTTTCTCGCCCGATGGCGCCTGGCTTGCCTATGTCTCCGACGCCGATGGCTGGTGGCAGATCTACCTGTACGACCTGGCGACGGGGAGCCACCGCCGGCTCACCGAGGGCGCCGCTGAGCACGGCCAGCCGGCCTGGGCCCAGGGTATGCGCACCCTCGCCTGGGGGCGCGACGGCCACCGGCTCTACTACCTGCGCGCCGAGGGCGGTC
>DAOUBZ010000165.1:0-26390 GCA_034432515.1 Chloroflexaceae bacterium
GGAGGCGTAGCCGAAGCGAAGGGTCTCGGTATGGCATCACAGCCGGGATTCCTCGCTTCGCTCGGAATGACAACCCTCGTTGTAGTACTAAGCTTGTGGACGTTCGCGCTATGAAGCAGCTACCAGAGTCAAGACAACTGCAATTATACGGAGTAAATTTGTGAAAATCAATACTCGATATCGCCCGCGCGCCCAAAGCCCCGGGCTTTCAGTAGCAACCAGGGCCCTGGCAATGGCGGCGACGGCATCGAGGCGGCGCCGGCAACGTGCACACGTCGCGAGTGCGGTCAGGATGCGGCGTTGTTTCTCCGGCGTCAGTTCTGCCCTGCGAGCAAGCGTGGCCAGATCGGCGGCAGTCGCGTCGCAGTAGGGGTGCGGGCAAGTCAAGCCTGGAGAATCTTCATGAACATACCCGCCGTAGTCTTTCTCGCTTGCACGGCAATCGTCATCCTCTTCCAACTGGCGTTCGTACTCGGTGCACCGTAGGGTGCCTACACGCTCGGGGGCCGCTTTCCAGGGCAGTTACCGCCCATGGTCCGGCTGGCCGCGCTGGCGCAAATCCTCGTCCTGCTGCTCTTCGCCACCGTCGTCATGGCGCGGTCCGGGCTGGCCTTTAGCGCGATCTACCCGTTTAGTCGGGTCGCGATCTGGTTTGTGGCCGGCTTTTTCGTGCTGGGGTCCATTGCCAACCTGGCTTCGCCGAGCAGCGGAGAGCGACTGCTCTGGACACCGGTGAATGTGATTATGCTCCTGGCCGCAACCTGGATTGCGCTCAAGTAAAAAACGCTCGTCTACCCGGGGTTGCCATCGTGCCCCTGCGCCAGGGCGCAAGAAGCTTTCCGCGGTACAGCGGCTTTGTTATCGCGTGACGTGAACAACGACTGTAGGCAGGACAGCTACCGGCTATCGGCCCCCTGCTCGCGAGCCATGGCATCGGTAGGGGCCGGGTGGCGGCGCATGGGCTGCGGGCGCAGATAGGTGAGGGTGCGCCAGAGCCACTCGGCTGGCCCGTAGCGGAAGCGCGCCATCCACCAGTGGCTGAGCGGGATCTGCGCCAGGTAGATCAGCACCGCCAGCCCCAGACCTGCCGCCGCACCAACCTGGTTGAACAGGCCCAGCCCGTAGCCGTAGAAGATGAGCGTCGCAATGATCGATTGCAGCAGATAGTTGCTCAGGCTCATCTTGCCCACCGGGGCCAGCGCACCAAGCCAGCGCTGCCAGGGCATGCGTTCAGCCAGCAGCGTGATCGCACCAAGATAGGCCAGGCTCTGGGCCAGCCCGCCAAGGCTGAGCGCGATGTTCATCAGCGCGAACTCCCAGCCGAACTCGCTGCGCTGGACCCGCGTGGCCAGCACGGTGTAGAGCAGGTTGGCCGGCAGGCCGATTGCAAAACCCCAGATTACCAGGCGGCGGAACAGCCCGCGATGCCCCGGGATAGCGCGAAACACGCCCCGGCGCCCGAGGTAGGCCCCGATCAGGAACATCGTCATCACCATCGGGGCCATCGCGAGGCTGCCGAACCAGATCGTCTGCAGGTCGCGCGCGCGCTGTGCGGTAATCTCAGCGTACGACCCGCTGCTGTAGGCCGCCAGGGCCCGCTCCCGCTCGGCACGGAACAGTGCCTCTTGCTCGGCGAAGGCCGCCTCGATCTGTGCCGCCCCCTCCGGCACGGTCCGCGCCAGTTCCACCAGCCCCGCCAGGGCAGCATAGGCAAGTTGCGGCAGAATGAAGAAGACCGCTGCCCAGATCAGCAGGGTGCGTGGTCGCCGCACCCGTACAAAGAATAGTAGAACCAGCCCCAGCACCGCGTAGAGTGTGAGGATGTCGCCGATCCAGATGAAGTAGGCGTGGACCAGGCCGAAGCCGAACAGTACGAGCAGGCGGCGCAGATAGAGCGGTACAAAGCCTCCACCACGCGCCTGGGCGCGTTCGAGTTGGATGGCAAAGCCCAGTCCAAAAAGCAGTGAGAAGAGCGGGTAGAACTTGCCCTCGCTGAACATGTGCACCAGCCAGGTCGCCAGCCGATCGTACCAGGGCAGATCGGGCAGCGGCAACAGATAGTCTTGAAATGGATGGCTGAACAGGTACATGTTCACCGTCAGAATGCCAAAGAGCGCGAATCCGCGTAGGATATCGATCGTCGGAATGCGTTCGGTCTGCTGCACCGGCACAGCCTGAGCCGTCCGCTGGACGATATCTGTCTGAGCCATCGTACATGCTCCTTGCTACGCTCCGAGTCGCGACGTTTGCGTACACTGTAGCCCGACGCGCGCGTCCGCACCAGTGGAGAGGCTCCCTCTGCCAGGGTTGCTGCAACGTCCACCTCCGGCGTTGGGGCATGGGGCAGCGTGCCTGACCGGGTGCGCCGGGCCGCCGTATCGAGATACTACGGTCGCGTCGGCCGGCGAGAATGTGCTCGGACTTTATGCCAGCCAGAGGTCGCATCCATTGATGCTGTCGACCTGAGCCTCGCACAGGTGCAGCTCTGTGCGCCGCGGAGCGCGGCGGTTTCGGAGTTGAACCGGGACGAACAGCTCACCCTCCTCGGCTGCGACCCGGCGCTGGCGGGAGCGACTGGAGCGGCTGAGCGCTGCACCTGTTCGACCGCCTGACTTTCCAGGGTCATCTCACGCCAGTGCCACAGCTTCAAATGCGACCAGTAGTTCTGGGAAAGAGAGGCGCGCGACTCCGATCAGCGAGCCCGCACTCCGGCAGCCGGCTGCTGTCAGACGGCCGGCAACTGCATCATATGCCTCGAAGAAGCGGTCCACGTCGGTGGTGTAGTAGTTCAGCTACACTTCGAACGGCGTAGGCGGCGGCCTCGGCACGGCCGCGCAGGCCCAGCTTGGCCAGGATCTGGCGGACGTGGTGCTCGGCGGTCTTCTCGCTGATCACCAGGCGCGCCGCGATGGCGCGGTTGCTCAGGCCGTGGGCCAGCAGCGCCAGCACCTCGCTCTCGCGCGCGGTGAGGCCGGTCTGCGAAGCGGTACCCGACGTAAGCGGCACGGCTGCGCCCGCTGTGCGCAGGAACTGGCGGGCCGCGTCCGCATCCTGGGCGGCGCCGAGCCGGGTGAAGCAGGCCAGCGCCGCCCGCGCCCAGGTGACCGCCGCGGCGGGGTCGGTCGTCTGGACGGTCCGCGCCAGCGCAAGCCGGATGCGGCCAGCCAGCACCGACTGCTCCAGGTTGCTGAGCCGCGCGAGCGCCTGGGAGAAGCACTCCACTGCCTGCGCGTCGCCGGCGGCCTGGCGGATCTGCCCCAGCGCCAGGTCGGCCTCGGCAAGCAGGACGCTGCTCTGCGCGCGGGTCGCCTGCGCGGCGAGCTGCTCGTAGGCCTGCTGTGCGCCGGCCTGATCACTCAGCTGCAGGCAGCAATCGACCAGCAGCCGCAGCAGCGGGGCGCGGTGGAACGAGCGCTCCTCCATCCCCTGGAGCGCCTGCTCCAGCACCGCGCGGGCCAGGGCTGCCTCGCCACGCGCCATGTGCAGCCGGGCGCGCGGCAGCGTCGCGCTGCCATAGTCCTCGTAGCCGGTCAGGAGCACCTCGGCCTCCTCGAGGCGACCCTGGCAAGCCCGCAGGTCGGCGAGCTTGAGCACCGCGTGCACCCGCAGCCCCTGGTGCCCGGCGTCGAAGCTCGCAATCGCCTCGGCCAGGGCCTGCTCGGCCGCCTGCCAGCGCCCGGTCACCATCAGCACTGCGCCGTAGGTCGTACGGCAGTAGGCCGAGAGGAATGGGCTGCGATGCTGCTCGGCGTAGGCCCGGGCGACCGCGCACCACTGGTCGGTGCGCACCCAGTCGCCGGCCAGCTCGCAGGCCGAGAGCGTCACGCAGAAGATCTCGCAGACCACGAAGTGATCCTGAACCTCCCCGCCTGTCGCCATGGTCATCGCCTCATCGACGTGGGTCAGCCCTGCGGCTAGATCGCCAGTGGCGACCGCGCCCATGCCCATGTTGGCGATGGAGAGCGCCGCCAGATCGGCGTCGCCGTGGGCGCGGGCCAGCACGACGGTAGCCTGAGCGATCGCGCGCAGCTCTGTGGGCGGCGCGGACATCGTGGCCCGGTAGAGGTCGAGCCACCCCTGCTCGGGGCAGGGTCCGAGCTCGGCCAACAGGCGTTCGGCGCGGGCGAACCAGCCGCTCATTGCGCTGACGTTGCCGCGAAAGAAGACCTGCTCACGGGCGAGCCAGGCGGCGAGCCAGGCGGCGCGACGCAGGTTGCCGGCCTGCTGGTAGCCCAGGAAGGCCTGGGTGCGGTGGTGGTGAGCGGCGCCGATCGCGTTGAGCCACCAGAGGGTCAGCCCGAGGCCGTCGTGGGCCTCCGGCGACGCTACCTCGGCGAGCGCCGCCGTGAACGCCGCGCGGGCCTCCTCCCAGTCGGCGCGCCGCAGCGCGGCATACCCGGCCTCCAGCGGCGCCGGGGACGTCATGGTACGGCCTCCGCTTCGGCCAGGGCGACCACGAAGCGGGTGATTGCTGCGAACGTCATCGTGCTGCCGGTGAGCCGCTGTTGTTCACTGCTCTGGAGAGCGAGCAGCGCGGCGACCGTCTGGTTGTAGAGCGCCTGTTCGGCGGCAAAGAGCGGTACATGAAGACTCGCGAGCAATGCGTCAAGTGCGCCGATGAGTAGCGCCGCAGGCTCGGGCTGCCCGAGCGCGAGGAGCGTGGCCGCGAGGCCGTTGAGGCACTCGGCCATGCCCATGCTATTGCCGACAAGGAAACGACTTTATGGCGCACCATCAGTCCAAAGCGATCGTTCGCCGGGTTAATGGAGCACCGGCCCCTTCCTGGGCAGCCCGCCCACCGGCGCCTGGGTGGTGGTGCCCGGCATCGAGCTGTTCCGCTTCAGCGCGGGCAAGATCGCCGAGTTCTGGCGTTTCGACGCTGATGTGTCGCTGCTGGGGCAGCTTGGCCTGCTGCCGGCGCTCCAGCCGGAGGCGTAGGGAACGGAGTACCAGATAGCCCGGGCCATCCAGGAGCGTGGACACCAGGCAAAAAGCCCCCGTGCTTTTCTCGTCGGGGGCATTTTCGCGACCCAATGAATCGCGCTCTATTGCTTTGAGATGCCGAAACCCTTGCATACCGCCAGCTGACGTTCGGGATGTCTCATGTTCTTGTGGGTGGGGTTATGACGTTAGGCGGGAGTGGAATCGGTGGAAGAGCCAAACTCAAGGTCGGCGAGCGTATACAGGGACTCGAGGTCTTCAACCAGTTCCGGGCTTGCCAGTTGTACGACCTGTGTAAACTCCGCTCGCTGTGCAGGCGACGTATAGGCAACTAGACGTTGCACGTCGGCAAGGTCTTGTGTTCGCCCCGCCTGCAGTTTCAGCAGGATGAGGTAAGGCCGTGGAAGCACCGGGTAGTCAGCGGCATCACGCTCGGGGGCTGCAAGTACGGCATCAAGCCAGGTATCCGAACGGGTGAGTACGTCGATCGGCGGGGCATTCGGTTCATCAGACTGAACGCTGAAACCCCCGATGCTTAACTGACCAGTGACAAGGTATCCCGCAGCCTCAAATGCAAGGCGTGTTTGTTCACTATCTCGTTCGTGAATGAGGATGTCGACATCAAGCGTCATGCGCTCGGGAATATACGCACGAAGGGCAAGTCCTCCGACCAGAACCCATGGTATTGCACCAAGGATTTCATGCAACGGCGGAATTACTTGCATGGCCGTTCTCCGCTCAAAAAACCCTGGCGATGAGCCGGTTCCACGAGCAGCTCGTCGCAGCGCGAGGCGTAAGAAGGTAGTTGCCGGGCGTACTGTCATTCTGCGGCCTTGGGGTGAGGCACTCTACAGCGCCGGATCGCTTGACACGAAAGAGGTCATAAAGAGTATACCACCACCTCCACTATACGAAGACCTGTACTCTTAGTATGACGATAAAACGTTCCCCCACCAGTGTTATGGATGGCTGAACAGGTACATGTTCACCGTCAGAATGCCAAAGAGCGCAAATCCGCGCAGGATATCGATCGTCGGAATGCGTTCGGCTTGCTGCACCGGCGCAGCCTGCGCCATCCGCTGGACGACGTCTGTCTGAGCCATCGTACACGCTCCTTACTACGCTCCGAGTCGCGACGTTTTGCCTACTATTACAACGAGGGTTGTCATTCCGAGCCCTTCGCTCCGGCTACGCCTCCGCTCAGGGTGACAGGTGTACGGCGTACTGATGCGGTACAAGGCACACCCTCGTTGTAGTACTACACTATAGCCCGGCGCGCCCGTCCGCACCAGTGAGGAAGCTCACTTCCAGGGTCGCTGCTACGTCCCCCTCCCACGCGGGGTGTGGGGCGTGCCCCAAGGACTTTGCACAGGCGCCGTTTGACACATGCGCCGCCCCTTGGGTAGAATAGGCCCGAGACGACGAGCGCGTACCCGTACAGGACGCAAGCAGAGAGGAGCGAGGGCCCGGTGCGGGCTAGCCGGCGCGCACCTGAGCCTTTGTGTCGTTTTATCCCTACCACATGGAGTAGCGTGGGCGCAAGGGGAGCCGGAGATGCCAGCGAAGGCGAAGGCGAAGCAGTCTGCAACGAAGGTGCAGCAGGCCGACGGCGCCACGCTCAACGGCCTGGTTGCGGTTGGCGAGGGCCGCCGCCGCGTGGTCATCGAGCGGGTGACGCCGGAAATCGACGGCGGGCGCTACCCGATCAAACGGGTCAGCGGCGACAGTGTGGTGGTTGAGTGCGATGCCTTCGCCGACGGCCACGATGAGATCGCCTGCGCGGTGCGCTACCGTGGCCCCGGCGAGAGCGAGTGGCGCGATGCTCCGATGCAGTTCCTGGTGAATGACCGCTGGCGCGGTGAGTTCACGGTGGATGCGATCGGTCGCTATAGCTATACGGTGATCGCCTGGATGGACCGCTTCGCCACCTGGGAACACCAGTTGCACAAACGGGTTGAGGCCGGCCAGGATGTGCGGGTCGATCTGCTGATCGGCGCCGAACTGGTGCACGAGGCCGCCGCGGCCGCCCCCGAGGCCGAAGCCGCGGTGCTGCGGCGCTATGAGCAGGCACTGCGCAATGGCGACACCGAGGCCGCCTTCGCTCCCGATCTGGCCGCACGCATGGCCGCCCACCTGCCGCGGCGCTTTGTCAGCGTCTATGAGCGCGAGTTGCAGGTCGAGGTCAACCGGCCGCTGGCCCGCTTTTCGGCCTGGTACGAGCTCTTCCCACGCTCGGCGGCCAGCGAACCGGGGCGCCACGGCACCTTTCACGATGTGATCGCCCGCCTGCCCTATGTCGCCGAACTGGGCTTCGACATCCTCTACCTGCCGCCCATCCACCCGATCGGCCGGCAGTTCCGCAAAGGCAAGAACAACAGCGTCACCGCGCAACCCGGCGAGCCCGGCAGTCCCTGGGCGATCGGCGCCGCTGAGGGTGGCCACAAGAGCATCCACCCCGAACTGGGCAGCCTCGACGACTTCCGCGCCCTCGTCGCCGCCGCGCGCGACTATGGCATCGCCGTCGCGCTCGACATCGCCTTCCAGTGCGCGCCCGACCACCCCTATGTCAAAGAGCACCCGGAGTGGTTCCGCGCTCGCCCCGATGGTACGATCCAGTACGCCGAGAACCCGCCCAAGAAGTACCAGGATATCTACCCCTTCGACTTTGAGAGCAGCGACTGGCAGGGCCTCTGGCGCGAATTGAAGAGCATCTTCGAGTTCTGGATCGCCCAGGGCGTGACGGTCTTCCGCGTCGATAACCCGCACACCAAGAGCTTTCTCTTCTGGGAATGGTGCATCGGTGAGCTCAAGCGTGAGTATCCCGAGCTGATCCTGCTCTCCGAGGCCTTTACGCGGCCCAAGGTGATGTACCGGCTCGCCAAGCTCGGCTTCACCCAGAGCTATACCTACTTCACCTGGCGCACGAGCAAGGGTGAGCTTACCCAGTACCTGCAGGAGTTGACCCAGAGCGAGGTGCGCGAGTTTTTTGGCCCGAACTTCTGGCCCAATACGCCCGATATCCTTACGCCCCAGTTCTACCCCGGCCAGCGGGCGGTCTTCCTGACCCGCGCCGCGCTCGCCGCCACGCTTACCGCCAGCTGGGGCATGTACGGCCCACTGTACGAACTGATGCACCACGTGCCGGTGCAGGGCCGTGAGGAGTATATCGACTCCGAGAAGTACGAGATTCACTACTGGAACCTCGACCACCCGCAGAGCCTGCGCCACTATATCGCCCGCCTCAACCGCATCCGTCGCGAGAATCCGGCCCTGCAGCGTAATGACGGGCTGCGCTTCCATCGTGTGGATAGCAACTACCTTGAGAACGAGCAACTCATTGCCTACAGCAAGGTCACGCCGGACCGCGACAACATTGTCCTGGTTGTCGTCAACCTGGACCCGGTCAATCTGCAGTCGGGCTATGTGCAGGTGCCGACGGCCGAGTGGGGCCTCGAGGGTGATTTCCAGGCCCACGATCTGATCAGCGACGCCCGCTATCTCTGGAACGGTGACTTCAACTACATCGAGCTCAACCCCCAGACCACGCCGGTGCATATCTTCCGCATCCGGCGTCGCGAGCGAGATCAGAGCGGCTTCGAGTACTTCGCCTAGCGCCCGGGTGGGCAACGGAGGTTGCCGCAGGGCAGTGAACCCGCCCGGTCAGGAGCCCATGGCCACGACACAGCAGCCGAAGCGGGCGCGGCACCCGCAGATCTTCAGTGGCGATCCACTCTGGTATAAGGACGCCATCATCTATGAAGTGCATGTGCGCGCCTTCGCCGACAGCGATGGCGATGGGATCGGGGATTTTCCGGGCCTGACCAGCAAGCTCGATTATCTTCAGGATCTCGGGGTCACTGCCATCTGGCTGCTGCCGTTCTACCCCTCGCCGCTCAAAGACGACGGCTACGACATCGCCGATTACACCGACGTCAACCCCTCCTACGGCACCCTCGCCGATGTGCGCAGCTTCATCCGCGAGGCCCACCGCCGCG
Source organism: Chloroflexaceae bacterium (assembly GCA_034432515.1). Taxonomy (GTDB): domain Bacteria; phylum Chloroflexota; class Chloroflexia; order Chloroflexales; family Chloroflexaceae; genus JACAEO01. The sequence goes on from DAOUBZ010000165.1 coordinate 8,937, forward strand.
GGCTCAAGGTGATCACCGAGCTGGTCTGCAACCACACCTCCGACCAGCACCCCTGGTTCCAGCGCGCGCGGCGAGCACGCCCCGGCTCATCCTACCGCGACTTCTATGTCTGGAGCGACACCCCCGAGCGCTACAAGGACGCGCGGATCATCTTCAAGGACTTCGAGACCAGCAACTGGAGCTGGGATCCGGTCGCCGGGGCCTACTACTGGCACCGCTTCTACGCCCATCAGCCCGACCTGAACTTCGAGAACCCCGCCGTCCACCGGGCGGTCTTCAAGGCGATGGCCTTCTGGCTGGATATGGGCGTGGACGGTATGCGCCTCGATGCCATCCCCTACCTCTACGAGGCGGAAGGCACCAACTGCGAGAATCTGCCGCAAACCCATGCCTTCCTCAAGCAACTCCGCGCCCACATGGACGCCAGGTACCCCGGGCGTATGTTCCTCGCCGAGGCCAACCAGTGGCCCGAAGATCTGATCGCCTACTTCGGCGATGGCGATGAGTGCCACATGGCCTTCCACTTCTCGGTCATGCCGCGGCTCTATATGGCCGTCCACCAGGAGGATCGCTTCCCGATCATCGACATTATGCGCCAGACGCCCAGCATCCCTGACACCTGCCAGTGGGCGATCTTCCTGCGCAACCACGACGAACTGACCCTGGAGATGGTCACCGATGAGGAGCGGGACTATATGTACCGCACCTACGCCAAAGACCCCCAGGCCCGCATCAACCTTGGCATCCGCCGCCGCCTGGCACCGCTGCTCGGCAACCACCGCCGCAAGATCGAGTTGATGAACGGCCTGCTCTTCTCGCTGCCCGGTACCCCGGTGCTCTACTACGGCGACGAGATCGGTATGGGCGACAATATCTACCTCGGCGATCGGAACGGCGTGCGTACCCCGATGCAGTGGACCGGTGACCGCAATGCCGGTTTCTCGCGCGCCAACCCGCAGCGGCTCTACCTGCCGGTGATCACCGACCCCGAGTACCACTATGAGATGGTCAACGTCGAGAACCAGCAGGCGAACCAGCACTCACTGCTCTGGTGGACCAAACGGTTGATCGCGCTGCGCAAACGCTATCAGGCCTTTGGCCGTGGCACGCTCGAGTTCCTCCAGCCAGACAATCGCAAGGTGCTCTGCTTCGTGCGCCGCTATGAGGATGAGACCATCCTGGTGATCGCCAACCTCTCGCGCTTCGTGCAAGGGGTTGAGCTCGATCTCAGCGAGTTCCGGGGCATGAACCCGGTTGAGATGTTCGGCCAGGTGGAGTTCCCGGTCGTCGGCGACGCGCCCTACTTCATCACCCTGGGGCCCCACAGCTTCTACTGGTTTCGCATGGTGCCGCAGCGAGTCGAGGGAGTGCGCCCCGAGAGCAGCGCGGTGGACGGCGAGGAGCCGGCGCTGATCACGATCAGTGCCGGCTCCTGGGACGCGATCTTCTACGATGGGCGCCAGGTGGCGCTGGAGCGCGTCCTGCCGGCCTATCTGCGCCCACGACGCTGGTTTGGGGCCAAGGCGCGCCGGATCAAGAGTGTGACGATCGGCGACACGGTGCTGCTGCCCTTTGTCGACAGTCTGGCCTACCTGGTGCTGGCCACCGTGCAGTACACCGAGGGCAGCGCCGAACATTACCTGCTGCCCATGGCCTTTGCCAGCGGCGAACGGGCCCAGCACCTGCTCAACGACCTGCGCCACACCGTGATTGCCCGGCTCACACTCGAACCCGGCGATCACCAGCCTGGCGTGATCTTCGACCCGCTGATCGACCGCGACTTCGCCCGCGCCCTGCTCGATGTCGTGCTCTCGCGCCGCCGCCTACGGGGCGTGGCTGGCGGTGAGCTTGCCGGCCACCCCGCCCGGCCCCTGCGCGGCCTGCTCGCGCAGACCGAGAGCCTCGAGCCCCGGGTGGTCACCGCCGAGCAGAGCAATAGTTCACTGATCTTTGGCAGCACACTGATCATGAAGATCTTCCGCAAGGTGGAGCCCGGGATCAACCCCGACCTGGAGCTCGGACGCTACCTGAGCGAGGACCACCCCTTCCCCCACACCCCGCCCGTGGCCGGCGCCCTCGAGTACCTGCGCGGTGGCGAGGAGCCGATGAGCCTGGCCATCCTGCAGGGCTTCGTGGCCAATGAGGATGACGCCTGGGATTACACCCTCGACGTGGCCGGTCGCTCCTACGACGAGGTGCGCACCCGCCCCGACCTGGATCTGCCCGAGCCGCCGGCGACGGTGGCGGCGCTGCTGGCCGCCAGTGCCGAAGAGCCGGGCAGTCTGGCCGAGGAGGTGACTGGCGCCTACCTCGAGCAGGCACGCCTGCTCGGCCAGCGCACCGCCGAGTTGCACCTGGCCCTCGCCGCCGGCACTGGCCCGGCCTTCGCCCCCGAGCCGTTCTCATTGCTCTACCAGCGATCGCTTTACCAGAGCCTGCGTAGCCTGACCGCGCAGACCTTCCAGGGCTTGCGCAAGCAACTTAACCGCCTGCCCGAGGGGGTGCGCGCCGAGGCCGAGGCGGTGCTGGCCCTCGAAGAGGCCCTGCTGGCCCGCTTCCGCCGCGTCACCGCCGCCAAGATCGATGCCGTGCGCACGCGCATCCATGGAGACTTCCACCTCGGCCAGGTGCTCTACACCGGCAATGACTTTATGATCATCGACTTTGAGGGCGAACCGGTACGCCCGATCAGCGAGCGCCGCATCAAACGCTCACCGCTGCGCGATGTGGCCGGTATGCTGCGCTCGTTCCAGTACGCTGCCTACGCCACGCTCTTCAGCCGTACCGCTGGCGCCGCACCGCCAGCGGAGGAACTGACGGCCATGCGCCGCTGGGCCGATTACTGGTGCTTCTGGGTCAGCGCTACCTACCTGCGCGGCTACCTTGGCCGCGCGGCCGGCGCCCCCTTCCTCCCGGCCACGCCCGGCGATCTGGAAACCCTGCTCGAGGTCTCTGTGCTGGAGAAGGTCGTCTACGAGGTCGCCTACGAGATGAACAATCGCCCCACCTGGCTGAGCATTCCGCTCAGCGGCATCCTGCGCCAGATTGGGGCCTGAACGGCCAGCGCGCCGTGCAGTCACACGTGCTCTATCCTCAAGGTTATAGAAGGGAATGGAACCCCATGGCGGACGAGAAGAAGTCAACCCGACGGACCCGCAAGAGCGCTGAGGAACCAGTCGCACCCGCCACCGAGACCCCGGTGGTCGCGGAGGCTGAGGCGAAACCCCGGCGCAGCCGCAGCACGAAGGCCGCTGCCAGCGCAGCGCCGCCTGCAAGCCCGCCCGCCGATGAGCCCGCCGCCGAGGCCAGTGTCGCTGAGCCCGTCATCGAAACCGCGGTGGCCGTCATCCACGCCACGCCGACCGGTGCCTCGCCGATCCTGACCGATGATGACCTCTACCTGTTTGGCGAGGGCAATCACTTCCGGCTCTACGAGAAGATGGGCGCCCACGAGACGGTGCTGAATGGCGAGCACGGCACCTACTTCGCCGTCTGGGCGCCCAATGCCGAGTATGTCGCGGTGATTGGCGACTGGAACGGCTGGGACCCCGGCAAGAATCCTATGCGCATCCGTGGCAACTCGGGCATCTGGGAGAGCTTCATCCCCGGCGTCGGCAAGGGCGCCTGCTACAAGTACCATATCGCCTCGCGCTACTACGGCTACCGCGAAGACAAGAGCGACCCCTACGCAACGCTCTACGAGGTGCCACCCCGCACGGCCTCGGTGGTCTGGGACCATGACTACGAGTGGGGCGACGGCGCCTGGATGCAGACGCGCAGCAAACTCCAGGCGCTCAATGCGCCGATCGCGATCTACGAGGTGCACCTCGGCTCCTGGATGCGCGTACCCGAAGAGGGCGGCCGCTCGCTCAGCTACCGCGAGATCGCCCCGCGGCTGGCTGAACACGTCAAGCGGGCCGGCTTCACCCATATCGAACTGCTGCCCGTGACCGAGCACCCGTTCTTCGGCTCCTGGGGCTACCAGACGACGGGCTACTTCGCGCCGACCAGCCGCTATGGCACACCGCAGGACTTCAAGTACTTCGTCGACTATCTGCACCAGCAGGGCATCGGCATCTTCCTGGACTGGGTGCCCTCCCATTTTCCCACTGACGGCTTTGCCCTCAGCTACTTCGATGGCACGCATCTCTACGAGCACGCCGATCCGCGCAAGGGGTATCATCCGGACTGGGGCAGCTACATCTTCAACTACGGGCGCAACGAGGTGCGGAGCTTCCTGATCAGCTCCGCCCTCTGCTGGCTCGACAAGTACCATATCGATGGCCTGCGCGTGGACGCCGTGGCGAGTATGCTCTACCTCGACTATTCGCGCAACGAGGGCGAGTGGATCCCCAACGAGTATGGCGGCAACGAGAACATTGAGGCAATTATGTTCCTCCGCCAGTTCAACGCTGAGGTCTACAAGAACTTCCCCGACGCGCAGACGATCGCCGAGGAGAGCACGGCCTGGCCGATGGTCTCGCGGCCGGTGTATGTGGGTGGCCTGGGCTTCGGCTTCAAGTGGGATATGGGCTGGATGAACGATACGCTCCAGTACTTCCGCCGCGACCCGATCCATCGCCGCTACCATCACAACGAGCTCACCTTCCGCGGGCTCTACATGTTTACCGAGAACTACGTGCTCTCGCTCTCGCACGACGAGGTCGTGCACGGCAAGGGCTCGCTGCTCGACAAGATGGCCGGCGATGTCTGGCAGAAGTTCGCGAACCTGCGTCTGCTCTACAGCTACATGTACGGCCAGCCGGGCAAGAAGCTGATCTTCATGGGCGGCGAGTTTGGCCAGTGGCGCGAGTGGAAGCACGACGAGAGCCTCGATTGGCACCTGCTGATGTTCCCTTCGCACCAGGGCGTGTTGCAGACCCTTGCCGACCTGAACCGGCTCTACAGCAACGAGCCGGCGCTCTACGAACTGGACAACGATCCTGGCGGCTTCGAGTGGATCGATGCCAACGATGCCGAGTCGAGCACCTATGCCTTCCTGCGCCGCGCCCGCACCACTGGCGACCAGATCCTGGTGGTGATGAACTGCACGCCCGTGCCCCGCGAGGGCTACCGGGTAGGCGTGCCACGTGGCGGCTGGTGGCAGGAGATCTTCAACAGCGACGCCAAAGAGTACTGGGGCAGTGGTATCGGCAACGCCGGTGGCACGATGGCCGAGGAGCACATGGCCCACGGCCGCGCCCACTCACTGGTCATCGACCTTCCACCCCTGGGCGCGCTCTTCTTCAAGAGCCAGGGGTAGTCGTCTGACGGGTCGCTCCGCGCCCGGTTCTGGGCCGACGTGCTGGCTGTGCCAGCACGTCGGCCCAGGATCGCCAGTGGGGTGGCCGTGTTCGCAGGCTGTCCTCCCCGCTATGTCTGCGCGAGAAGATGAGCATGTCAGAGCGCTATATCTGTATCCACGGGCACTTCTACCAGCCGCCGCGCGAGAACCCGTGGCTCGAGGCGGTTGAGCAACAAGACTCGGCCTACCCCTACCACGACTGGAACGAGCGCATCAATGCCGAGTGCTACGAGCAGAACGCGGCCTCGCGCATCCTCGACGCCCAGAACCAGATCGTCAAGATCGTCAACAACTACAGCAGTATCAGCTTCAATTTTGGCCCCACGCTGCTGAGCTGGCTTGCGGAGAAGGCCCCCACGGTCTACGAGGCCATCCTCGCCGCCGATGAGCAGAGCGCCCGCCGCTTTGGTCGTGGCTCGGCAATGGCCCAGTGCTACAACCACATGATCATGCCCCTGGCCTCGCGCCGCGATAAGCTGACGCAGGTGATCTGGGGCATCCGCGACTTTGTGCACCGCTTCGGCCACCACCCCGATGGCATGTGGCTCCCCGAGACCGCCGTTGACCTCGAGACGCTCGAGATCATGGCCGAGCACGGTATCCGTTTCACCATCCTCGAGCCACACCAGATCAGCCATCAGCGCCGCATCGGCGAGCCTGTCTGGAGTGATGTGCGCGGCGGGCGCATCGACCCGACCCGACCCTACCTGGTGCGCCTCTCCGAGCAACGCTCGATCGCCGTCTTCGTCTATGATGGCCCCGTGTCGCGTGCGGTGGCCTTCGAGCGCCTGCTCGTCAATGGCGCCACCTTCGCCGCCCGGATCGCCAGCACCTTCAACGAGTATCGCCCCTGGCCCCAACTGGCCAATATCGCCACCGATGGCGAGACCTATGGCCACCACCACCGCCACGGCGATATGGCCCTGGCCTATGCCCTCCAGTACATCGAGGATCGCGGCCTGGCCCGCCTGACCAACTACGCCAGCTACCTCGCCCTCCACCCGCCGACCCACGAGGTGCAGATCGTCGAGCGCACCGCCTGGAGCTGCGTGCACGGCGTCGGCCGTTGGAGCACCGACTGCGGCTGCAACTCCGGCGGCAACCCGGGCTGGCGCCAGCACTGGCGGCAACCGCTGCGCGCCGCCCTCGACTGGCTACGCGACAGCCTGGCCACCCGCTTCGAGGGCCTCGGGCGCCGTCTGCTCCAGGACCCTTGGGCCGCCCGTGATGACTACATCACCGTCATCCTCGATCGCTCCGCGGAGACGGTCGACAGCTTCCTCGCTCGCCACGGGCGTGGCCAACTCGACGAGGGCCAGCGGATCAGTGTGCTCAAACTGATGGAACTGCAGCGCCAGCTCATGCTCATGTACACCTCGTGCGGCTGGTTCTTCGACGACCTGGCCGGCATCGAGACGGTGCAGGTGCTGCGGTATGCTGGGCGCGCCATCCAGCTCGCCCGTGAGCTCTTTGGCGAGGATATTGAAGAGCCCTTCCTCGAGCACCTCGCCAGGGCCCACAGCAACGATCCGACCAGAGGCGACGGCCGCGCGATCTACGAGCGCAGTGTGCGCCCGGCCATGGTTGATCTGCACAAAGTCGGCGCCCACTATGCGATGTCCTCGCTCTTCGAGAGCTACGAAGAGCGGGATCGGGTCTATGCCTACGAGGTAACCCGCGAGGATTACCACCTCGTCCCGGCTGGCAAGAGTCGGCTCGCCCTGGGCCGTATCCACATCAGGTCGTCGATCACCGGCGAGGCGGCCCGCCTGATCTTCGGTATGCTCCACCTGGGCGACCATAACCTCTCGGGCGGGGTGCGCGATTATACAAACGAGGAGAGCTACCGCGCGCTGGTCAACGAGGGTGTCGAGCTGTTCCAGCGGGCCGACATCCCGGGCGTGATCCGCCTGGTCGACCGTAATTTCGGCCAGGAGGCCTACTCGCTGCGGCTGCTCTTCGGCGACGAGCAGCGCCGTATCCTCAGCATGATCCTCACCTCCAGCCTGGCCGAGGCCGAGGCCGCCTATCGCCAGATCTACGAGTACCACGCGCCGCTGATGCGTTTCCTCGCCAGCATGGGCACGCCGGTGCCGCGCGAGTTCCAGATCGCCGCCGAGTTCGCGATCAACACCCAGCTGCGCCGCCTGATCGAGGCCCCCAGTCTCGACATCGAGCGCATCAACGCCCTGCTCCGCGAGGCTGCCCGCTCCGGGGTTACCCTCGATACCGCCGGCCTGGGCTATGCTCTGGCCCAGACGATCGCCCGCATCACCGAGGCCTTCCGCCAGACCCCCGAGTCGATCGCCTTGCTCCAGCAGCTCGACGATGCCGTGGCCCTCGCCCGCAGCCTGCCCTTTGAGGTCGATGTCTGGAAGACCCAGAATGTCTACTACGCGCTGCTCCAGACCGTCTACCGCGAGTTCCGGCATGAGGCCGACCAGGGCTACCTCGATGCTCGCCAATGGGTCGCCGCCTTCAGCTCGCTGGGACGACGGCTCCGTTTTCGGATCCCGTAGGGGCAGGGCCTGCCCCGCTCCAGCACGACAGGGTATGCAATGTCAATGGCTGCGCAGAAGCGCCAACTTGCCAGCGTGAGCGACCTGCTACGCCGGCTCCCACGTCGCATCCCGCGCGCCACCTACCGCATCCAGTTCAACGCCGGCTTCACGCTCGCTGCTGCCATCCCGCTCGTCGACTACCTCGCTGCCCTTGGCGTGAGCGATCTCTACGCCTCGCCCCTGCTCACCGCTCGTGCCGGCAGCCCCCACGGCTACGATATCACCGACCACACGAGCATCAACCCCGACCTCGGGGGTGAGGCCGCGCTCGAACGGCTCAGCGCAGCGCTTTCCGCCCACGGCATGGGCCTGCTCCTCGATGTCGTCCCCAACCATATGGGCATCGGCGACTTGCGCAACAGCTGGTGGACCGACGTGCTCGAGAATGGCCCCAGTTCGATCTACGCGCCCTACTTCGATATCGACTGGGACCCCGTGCCGGCTCAACTCCACGATAAGGTGCTGCTGCCCCTGCTGGGCGACCAGTATGGCAACGTGCTCGAACGCGGCGAGTTGCAGCTGCGCTACCACGAAGGCGCCTTCACCCTGCACTACTGGGACCACGTCTTCCCGCTTGCGCCGCGCAGCTACAGCGACCTGCTGACCTACCACCTCGAGGAACTGATCGCCGAACTGGGGCCCGACCACCTCGATGTGCTCGAGCTGCAGAGCATCATCACGGCGATCTCCTACCTGCCGCCGCGCAACGAGACCTCACCCGAGCGGGTGCTCGAGCGCAACCGCGAGAAGGAGATCATCAAGCGGCGCCTCAACAGCCTCACTGAGCGCAGCCCGGCGGTGGCCACCGCGATCGCCGCCGCCCTCGCGCGCTACAACGGCGTCGTCGGCGAGCCGGGCAGCTTCGATCTGCTCGATGAGTTGATCGCCCAACAGTCCTACCGCCTTGCCTTCTGGCGCGTCGCCACCGAGGAGATCAACTACCGGCGCTTTTTTGACGTCAACGAACTCGCGGCGATCCGCGTCGAGTTGCCCGACGTGCTGCAGGCGACCCACCAGGTCATCTTTCGGCTGCTTGCCGCGGGCAAGGCCCACGGTCTGCGCATCGACCATCCCGATGGGCTCTGGAACCCGGCCGCCTACTTCCGCCAGCTCCAGGAGAATTACCTGGCCTACTGGGCGGCGACAACCCTCTCTGATGGCGGTGTGGTGCCGGAGACGGCTGCTGAGCCGGTACGCGCCTGGATCGAAGCGACCCTCGCGGACAGCGCCGCCACCACGCCTGCCCGCTGGCCGCTCTATGTGGTGGCTGAGAAGATCCTCTCGGAGGGCGAGACGCTGCCCGACGACTGGGCCGTGGCCGGCACCACTGGCTACGACTTTCTCAACGAGGTCAATGGCATCTTCGTCGACGCCAGCGCCCGCCGTGCCCTGGATCGCCTCTACACCGATGTGACTGGCCCCCAGCTCGCCTTCGCCAACCTGGTCAACGCCAAGAAGAAGGAGATCATGCTGGTCTCCCTGGCCAGTGAGATCAACACGCTCAGCCACTTGCTCGACCGCCTGACCGAGGCCAACCGCCACTACCGCGACTTTACGCTCAACAGTCTCACCTTCGCCATTCGCGAGGTGATCGCTGCTCTACCGGTCTATCGCACCTACATCAGCGCACCCGACCGGGTGCAGCCCTGGGATGAACGCTTCGTCGAGGCGGCGGTCCGCGAGGCCAAACGGCGCAACCCGCGCACCGCCGAGGAGATCTTCAACTTCCTGCGCGACACCCTGCTGCTGCGCAACCTGGCCAGCTTCGCCGCCGAAGCCCGCCCCGCCGTCCTGCACTTCGTCATGAAGTTCCAGCAACTCAGCGGCCCGGTGATGGCCAAGGGGGTTGAGGATACGACCTTCTACGTCTACAACCGGCTTGTCTCGCTCAACGAGGTGGGCGGCCATCCCGAGCACTTTGGCACCTCACTGGAAGAACTGCACCGCCGCGCCACCCACCGCGCCAGCCACTGGCCCGCCTCACTACTCGCCACATCGACCCACGATACCAAACGCAGCGAGGACGTGCGTGCCCGGATCAATGTGCTCAGCGAGCTGCCTCGCGAGTGGCGCCAGGCGGTCGGCCGCTGGAGCCGGCTCAACACGCGCAAGAAGACGACCGCCGAGGGCCGCACCATGCCCTCGCGCAACGACGAGTACCTGCTCTACCAGACCCTGGTCGGCACCTGGCCGCTGACCGACCCTGACGCTGACCCGTACCTCCTGCCCGCCGACTTTCCCCAGCGCATCGTCCAGTATATGGAGAAGGCCACCCGCGAGGCGAAAGTCAATACCAGCTGGATCAACCCGAACCAGGCCTATGATAGCGCCGTGCGCCGCTTCGTAGAGGGCATCCTCGACCCGCGGCGCAGTCGCCGCTTCCTCGAGAGTATGACCGACTTCAGCCGGCGCGTCGCCTTCTTCGGGCGCTTCAACAGCCTGGCCCAGACCCTGATCAAGCTGACTGCTCCGGGCGTCCCCGACATCTACCAGGGCTGCGAGCTCTGGGATTTCAGCCTGGTTGACCCGGACAATCGCCGCCCGGTCGACTATGAGCTGCGTATCCGACTGCTGGCCACGCTGCGCGAGCGCATGGTGGCAGGCGACCTGGCCACGCTCGCGGGCGAGTTGCTCGCCCACGCGGCGGATGGGCGGGTGAAGCTGTTCGTGACGATGGTGGCCCTGGGGTTGCGCCGGGAGCGGCCAGCCCTCTTCGCCGAGGGGGCCTATCTCCCGCTTGGCGCCACGGGCGAGCGGGCCGAGCACGTGGTGGCCTTTGCCCGGCAGGCCAGCGGCGCCGAGACACTGACCGTGGTTCCCCGGCTGTGCCTGCGCCTGGCGGGCAGCGAGTTACGCCCCCCGATCGGCGAACTGTGGGGCGCAACCTGGCTACCCCTCGCCCACGCGAAGGCACACGATCGCTATCACGACCAGTTCACTGGCGTGCAGCTACGGGTAACGGAGCACGCTGGCATCCCGGGGCTCTGGCTCCGTGATGTGCTAGCCGCCTTCCCGCTGGCGCTGCTTGTCCGCGCGTGAAGTCCGGACCTACCACGGAAAGAGCTCATCGACCGGCACGAGCCGGAGCGAGCCGGTGGGGCAGTGGCTGAGACAGGCGCGGTCGGCGAAGCCGTGGCAGAGGTCGCACTTGTCGGCGCGCGCGCTCGGGCGCGCCGGCTCCAGGGGGATGATCGGATGGCGGCGGGCCCGCTCCAGCGCGCCACGGAGCAGCGCCCAGAGCGGGCCGTGATCCGGACGAGACGGGGCAAGCGGGCGCAGGCTGATGACGTCATACGGGCAGGCCGGCACACACGCCCCACAGCCGGTACACTTGTCGGTGACGATCAGCGTGCCATTCTCAACCCGCTCGAACGCATCCTCAGGGCAGGCCTCTACGCACTCGGCGCCGGCACTGCACTGGCGGCAGGCAGCGAGCACATCGAGTTGCCCGATCGCGCCCGCCGCCGAGCGATCGAGCTGGACGCCATCGAGGCGCAGCCGCGACTGACCGTGGCGCTCGGCGCAGGCCTCTTCGCAGATGCGGCAGCCGGGGGGGCAGAGGCTCGGCGTACGCACAAACAGGTGCGTTCCGCGCAGCAAGCCCTTGCTCACCGCAAGCTCCAACTCGCGGGCGCGGGTCTCGTCGCTGCGCACCGCTGCGCCGTTGCGCAGCCGCTTCTCGACCTCACGGCGCAGCTGGGCCTCCAGGTCGGGCCGCTGCTCGATCAGGCGGTGGAAGTCGGCGCCGGGGAGCATCAGCACATCGATCGGCGTCAGCGCGCGCACATTGGCACGGTGCGGCTGGCTGCTGAGCAGCGCCATCTCGCCGAAGAAATCGCCCTCACCGAGGGTGGCGATCGTCTGGCCATTCTGCTCCACCGCCACCTGGCCGCTCTCGATCAGGTAGAGCGCATCGGCAGCGGAACCCTGGCGCAGCACCAGGCTACCCCGCAGGAGGTGGGCCGGCTGGAGCAGAGCCGCCAGGGCCAGCCGCTCAAGCGGCAAGAGTTGGCTGAGCAGCGGCACCCGGGCCAGCGTGCACTCGACCAGGCGCCGCTTGTAGACCTGGCGCAGCGCCGCGGCAAGCGCGGGCAGCGTGTCGAGTGCGACGCGCAACTCAGCCAGGGGGATCTGCAGCAACTGGCAGTTGCTCTGTGCCAGGGCGCTCATGCGCCGGAAAAAATCGCCAAATAGCGGACCCTCGCCGCAACAGTCGCCCCGGGCCAGCACGCCCATCAGCACCTCGCGGCCATTCTTGTCGCGCAGGCGCAACTGGAGGGTGCCAGCCAGCACCAGGAAGAGGTAGCGGTCCTGCTTCTGCTGTCCGAGCACCGTGGCCCCCGCCGGGAAGGCGCGAAAGACGCTCAGATCAAGCAGGCGCGCAAGCTCGTTCGGCGGCACCGCGTGCAAACAGTCCAGGCTGCCGAGCCCCGTCAGGGCAGCCTGGCGGCGCCGGGCCTGCTCAGCGGCCCGCGCCTGCGCCTGTTCTGCGACCTGGGGTGCTGGTTGTCTGGCAGACATAACTTCTGATCGGGGCGCTTGCATGGGCTGGGGCAAGCCCCAAACAAACAACCCGTTGGGCGGCGTAGCCGCACCACACGCCCCCGCGGGAGGCGGCCGTTACACAAGCCGTGGAGAGACTGGCAGCATTGTAGCATACGGGTCTCCGCAGCGGGTATAATGAGCAGAACGGCACTGCTCCGTTCCCGCATCATCGTTGAGCTCCTACGAGGCCAATGGCTCTGCGCACGCTTACCATCGATCTGCAACGTGGCCACGCCCGTCAGTTGCTGCCGGCCACCGTTGAACGCGACTACCTGGGTGGACGGGGGGCAATCGCGTGGCTGCTCTGGAATCACCTGCCGCCCGGTACCCCGCCCCTGGCGCCCGAGAATCTGCTGATCTTCGCCGCCGGTCCGCTTGCCGGCCTCGATGGCTACGCCAACGGCGGCTTCGTCGTTGGCACGCGCTCGCCGCTGACCGGGGCCATCGGCTATGGCTGGGCCCAGGGCCACTGGGGCGCCGCGCTGCGCCGTGCCGGCTATGACGTGCTCGTCATCCGCGGCCAGGCCCCTGAGTGGGTCTATCTCTACCTCGACGGCGAGACGGTGCGGCTGCGCTCGGCAGCCGCGCTGGTTGGTCTCGACACGGTTGCCACCAGTGCCGCGCTGCGTACCGAACTGGGCGACGAGGTGCTCGTTGCCTGCCTTGGCCCCGCCGGCGAGCACGGGGTAGCCTACAGCAGCATCGTGGCCGAGGGCCGCTACCTGGCCGAGCCGGCCGGTAGCGGACTGGTGATGGCCAACAAGCGCCTCAAAGCCATCGTCGTGCGCCCGGCGCCAGGGCCACTGCCCGCCCACGACAGCCGCCGCCTCGCCGCCGCGCTGGAGGTGATCCAACGGCGGGTCGAGCACAGCCCCCTCGCCGCCCGCATCAGCAGCCTCGGCAGCAGCCACCTGCTGGCGCGGGCCACCGCGTTGGGCGCGCTCACCGGGCACAACGGCCGCAGCGGCAGTCTGAGCGCCAGCCTCGTCGACAGCCGCGACGCCCTCGCCACCCTTGGCGGCCGGCAGAGCCGCGGCTGCCACGGCTGCCCGATGCCCTGCTACTTCGATGTCGTCGGTCCTCAGGGCCGGCCCGCACCCCTGCCCGACCTGGAGACAGTGGCCGGCTTCGGCGCCCGCTGCGGGATCAGCAGCCCCGACGCCCTCGTCGCCATCGCCGAACGCTGCCTGCACCTCGGCCTCGACCCGTCCGCGGCCAGCGCCACCATCGCCTTCCTGATGGAGTGTCAGGCCGAGGGCCTGAACCAGTCGGCCACGCTGCCCTGGGGTGACGCCAGCGCGGTGCTCAGCGCCCTCGAACGGCTCGCCGTGCCCCAGCAGCGGCGTGATATGCTCTCGCTCGGTGTCGGCGAGATCGCCGATGTCTTCTGGGGCGGCGCCGCCTTTGCGCCCCAGGTCAAGGGCCTGGCGATGCCGGCGCTCGATCCCCGTGCGTTGCCCGGCATCGCGCTTGCCGTGGCCACCGCGCCGATCGGCGGCGATTATCGCTACAGCATGGCCTACGAGGAACTGGTGCCCGAGCCGCCGGCCTGGCTGCCCGAAGCGGGCGAGCCGCAGAGCCTGCGGGCCCGCGCCCTGCGCCTGATCTGGCACGAGCGCTTCGCCGCCACCCTCGACGCAGTCGGGCTCTGCCGGCGCCTGGGCCTGATGGCCTACCAGGTCTCCCCCGGTGAACTGCTCGCCCTGATTGGCGCGGCCACCGGCGCCTCCATCACCGCCGCCGACATGGCCCGCCTCGGCGAGCGGATCGTCACCGTGGAGCGGCTCTTCGCCTGCCGCTACGCCGACAATGGCTGCCACGACGACCTGCCCGCCCGCTGGCAGGCCACGCCGCTGGCCGAGGGGCCGGCTGCTGGCCAACTGCCGCCGCTCGCCGAGTTGCGCGCCGAGTATTACCGGCGGCACGGCTGGAACGCCGCAGGCGAGCCCACGCCGGAGCGCCTGGCCGAACTCGGGGTCCGGGGGTAAGGCCATGCGCCTCGTCGTCAAACTCGGCACCAGTGTGCTCACCGCCGGCACCGACCGGCTCAACCGGCCCTACATGGTCGGCCTGGCGCGCCAGGTGGCTGCCCTGCGCGAACAGGGCGTGCAGGTGGCCCTCGTCTCATCGGGCGCCATCGCCGCCGGCCGCGAGCGCCTCGGCGCCACGCCACACCAGCGTAGCCGGGCCAACGTGCCGCTCAAGCAGGTATTTGCGGCCGTGGGCCAGAGCCGGCTGATGCACCTCTACGAGCAACTCTTCGAGCTCTACGGCCTCCAGGTGGCCCAGGCGCTGCTCACCCGCGACGACCTGCGCGACCGGCGCCGCTACCTGAACGCGCGCAATACGCTCACCCTCTGTATCGAGCGTGGCATCGTGCCGATCATCAACGAGAATGACGCGGTGGTGACCGCGGAGATCCGCGTCGGCGACAACGACAACCTCTCTGCGCTCGTCGCCGGCCTGATCGGTGCCGACCTGCTGCTCATCCTCACCGACATTCCGGGCCTCTACAGCGCCGATCCGCGCAGCAACCCCGATGCCGAACTGATCGCCGAGGTGCCGCTGATCGATGAGCGGATCTGGGCCATGGCCGGTGGCGTCGGCAGCGCCCGTGGCACTGGCGGCATGCGCACCAAGATCCAGGCCGCCGACCTCGCCACCCGCTCCGGGACCACGGTGATCATCGCCTCCGGCGCCGAGCCCGATGTCATCCTGCGGGTCGCGGCAGGCGAGCGCATCGGCACCCGCTTTCCCGCCGCGGCCAGCTATCCCGATGCGCGCCGGCGCTGGATCCTGGCCGAGACGGTGCGCCTCAGTCGGCTCTGCCTCGACGAGGGCGCCGTCAACGCCCTCGTGCGCCACGGCAAGAGCCTGCTGCCCGCCGGGATCACCGCCGTTGAGGGCGACTTCGACCGCGGGCAGACGGTGCGCATCTTCGCGCCCGATGGCCGCGAGATCGCCCGCGGGCTGACCCAGTACCGCGCCACCGACATCCGCGCAATCTGCGGGTTGCGCTCAACCCAGATCGCCGAAACCCTCGGCTACGACTACGGACCCGAGGTTGTCCACCGCGACGACATGGTCGTCCTGAGCTGAGGAGCGCAGCGCCCGATGCCAATCGAAATCCGTCTGATCCGCACCTACGACGAGTATATGGCCTGCGAGGCAGTGCAGCGCGAGGTCTGGGGCGGCTTCGGCGTCGTCCCGCACCACATGCTGCTGACCGTACAGCGCAATGGCGGCCTGGTGCTCGGCGCCTTCGACCAGCGGGCGCCCGGCGCGCCCCTGATCGGCTTCGTCTTCGGCTTCCTGGGCCGCAGCGCCGATGGCCGGCTCAAACACGCCTCCCATATGGCCGCCGTGCTCCCGACCTATCGTGATGCCCGTATCGGCGCGAGCCTCAAGTGGGCCCAGCGCGAGCACGTGCTTGCCCAGGGCCTCGACCTGATGACCTGGACCTTTGACCCGCTGATCAGCCGCAACGCCAGTCTCAACATCCGCAAGCTCGGCGGCATCTGCCGCAGCTACATCCGCAACATCTACGGCCCGGAGCCCGAGGATCCCGCTGGCGAACTGCCCAGCGACCGCTTCCTGGTCGAGTGGTGGCTCGCTTCGGAGCGGGTCGCCGCGCGCGCGGCCATTACGCCAGCCCCGCTTGATCTGCGCGCGCTGGCCCCGCTCGCCAATCCCGACCCGCGCGAGCCCTCCGACGAGCCCACGGGCGAGCGCTTCCTGCTCCAGGTCCCCGCCGATATCGACGCGCTCAGAGCCGTCGATCTGCCGCTGGCCCGGGCCTGGCGCTACCAGGTCCGGGCACTAGCCGAAGCTGCCTTCGCTGCCGGCTATGTGGTCACCGACTTCGCGCGCGACGGCGGGGTGGGGCTCTACCTGCTCGAGCGCCAGGAGCCGGGCGGGCCAGCACACTGACGGCCCCCCGCCCACTCGCTAGGCGAGCAGGAGATGGAGGCGAACCAGCAGGCCCGATCCTGGCTGATCGACCAGAGTGCTCTCGATGCCTGGGTCATTCGCACAAGGCCCTACTTCTCGCGCCAGAAGATCGAGCACTTCGCCGCCACCCAGCAGATTCATCCAGGTATCCTCCTCGGCCAATTGATGTTCGATGAGACGGTGGGCTATCAGCACCTACGCGGCCTACTGAGCAAAGTCAGTCCGTATCTGCGGGACTGGAGTGATCCTGCCGGTCGCTGAAATCACCTGTACCAGCCGGTACAACGTTCTACGCCACCCTCATCCATCACCGCCGCGCCCGCTCCAGCTGATCCGGCAGCCCCATCAGCTTATACTTGCGCCCGTGCTGCGTGCGCAGGCCCTGCAGGTGGGCCTGCCACTCCGGCTGGCGGCCCGTCGCCTGGTAGGCCGCTCGCGCCCGCCGCAGCCACTCAATCGCCGAGCCGTGGGGCTGAGCCTTGCCCGCGTCGCTGATCGCCGCCGCCGGGGTGGGCGCCCAGCGCCGCGATCGCATCGTCGATTAATCCCTCGTGCAGAAAGATGTCGATCCGCCCCGCGACCATCCAGATCGTGCTGGCCCGCAGCGCCGCCAGCAAGTGCTCGCGGCTGATCGCACCCGGTTGATCTTTGGCTACCGCGAGGTGCTGCTGCCCTCGTTCGCCTTCATTCTGCACAGCGAGTTCACCAAGCCGACGAGGTATGCGCTGCGCGATCTGGAGCGACACCCTGTGCTTCAGACAATGCTCTGGAAGCCCGACCTGGTGCTACCCGCGCTGTACAAACTGCGCAACCAGGGCTTGATCGCCCGCATCTCGGAGATCGACAGGGTACGCCAGTTCACATTAGGACATTAGGCCATACCCATGACTCGCTGGTGCGGGAACCGGTTGGCGCGGAGGTGCGCCGGTGACGATCCCGAGAGTGACCAGGGACCGTGCATCCTCTACCAGGGGTAGGTTTTTGGGGAGTTGCGCCCCCAGGCCCCACATACCCCACCCCCCTACCCCCTCCCCTGATAGGGGAGGGGGTCAGAATCTGGCGTTGCGATGCGCCAGCGGAGCTGGCGCATCG
>DAOUBZ010000166.1:0-1638 GCA_034432515.1 Chloroflexaceae bacterium
CCGCCGTGGCCGCCGGGCTTGCCGGCCCGCCGCTGGCGCCACCCGCCGATGAGCTTGGCGCCGACCTGGCGGCATTGCTCCGCGCCGTCGGGCTGAGCGCAATTGTCGTGCAGGCCTACCTGCTCGCGCCAGCCGGCCTGGCGCCCAGCGCAGCGCTGCTGCCGCTGCTCTCCTGGCAGGCGCTCGCACCACTGGTCGCCGACCTCGACGCGGCCACACAGGCCGCCTGTCTGGCCATCGCCGCGGCGGAACCCGAACCGGCGCCGCTGCCCGTGCTGCTGGTCGCATCGGCGCGCAGTGACGGGGTAGCGGGGTGACGCGAAGAGGCGCTTCCCGCGGTGGGATGTGGGGCAGCGCAACCACCCCACCAACCGGGGTGCTGTATAATCATTGACACAGTGCGACACAAAGCTGGAGGGCACAGCCCACGCGAGGGAGGCAGCCATGTCCTTGAGTCGTGGTGGCAGCGAGGATGGCGGGATCGTCTGGTACGAGGGGCTGGGGTTCGACATTGGTGCGCGGGTGGCGATCAGCGACCCCGTGGAGCGCGCGGCCGCCGGGGCGGCAGCGGGCAGCGTGGTGGGCTTTGACGCCAGCGGGCCACGGCCTGGCGAGGACTTCATCCGTGTGCTCGTGCAGCTCGACCTGGCGACGCCGACGATCGTCGCCCTGCCACCGGCCGCTCTGGCACCCGAGGAGGGCTCGGAGCGCGAGGGCCTGGCACGGGCGATCCTCGCCGGTCTGGAGCAGTCGCTCGGCGCGCGCTATCGCGAACTGCTGACCTGGCTGGTTGGCGAGCAAGGGCGCGCCATGGCGGCCGATCCGGCGATTCGCCGCCAGCGCGTGCGGGTCGGTGGCGTCGTGCTGCCGGGCCTGGTCTTCCCAGAGTTGGTCGACCTGGCTGCCGAACGGCTCGCCTCGGGCGCGGTGGGCAGCACCACACCACGGGGCTTCATCCCGCTTACCCCGCGGGGTGACGACTGGTGAGGGAGCCGCGCCAGCAGCCGTGGGCGGGCATCGCGGCGGCACGGTGGCTGCGCCCGCCCACGGCCTACTGACGCCCGCCTGATGGCAGATGCTCCACCAGATCGCCCGTGACCACCTCGCCCTCGCTGATCACACTGGCATAGAGGCGGCTCCAGCCCGGGTGGAGCTTCTGTGAGATCCGCTTGAAGGCCCCACCAACGAACGACTCCTCGATCGTCTCACACGGCGCGGCGTAGCCCGTGATCTCCAATTCAACCCAGTTGCCCACGCGGAGCCGGTCACCGATGTGCAGCGTTGCCCACGCTAGCCCGGCAAGCGTGAGGTTCTCCCCGGTGCTGCCTGGCGCGATTGGGTGGCCCTCGGCGCGCAGCGCCTCGATGTGCTCAAGCGCATAGAGCGAAACGGCCCGGCTCGGGCCGCCGTGGAAGCGGCGGTCGGCCTGGCGGTCGCCAACCACGCCGCTCCTGGTGATCATGGCGCTGGGCACGGCGTATTTGGGCACCCCACCGCGCGGGTTGACGTTGATCTGGATGACTCGCCCGATGGCGGGGCGGCTAGACATCGGATCTTCCTCCCAATCCAGGGCTTGTGTAACACTATCGGGGCAAGCCCCACACCCCAGGTGTGCTCGTTGGTGTTGGCGGCTATGCC
>DAOUBZ010000167.1:0-3453 GCA_034432515.1 Chloroflexaceae bacterium
CCTGAGCGGAGGCGTAGCCGGAGCGAAGGGTCTCGGTGTGGCATCACCGCCGGGATTCCTCGCGGAGGTTCCCCTGAGCCCTTCGGCGGAGTTCACCCTGAGCGAAGCGAAGGGCTCAGGGTGAACTCCGCCGAAGGGCTCAGGGTGACACGGGACGTGCCGGATGCACCACTAACGTACGAATCTTCTTATGGATGCAGAGATTATCGCCATCGGCTCCGAGTTGCTCCTCGGCACGACCATCGATACCAATAGCGCCTACCTCGCCCGCGAACTCGCGGCCGCCGGCGTCAATCTCTTCCGCAAGAGTGTGGTCGGCGATAATGCCGAGCGCATCGCCCAGACCATTCGCGAGGCCCTCGCCCGCGCCGACCTGGTGATCTGCACCGGGGGCCTCGGCCCGACCCTTGATGATGTGACCCGCGAGGGCGTGGCCCTCGCCTTCGGGCGCCCGCTCGAGTTCCGCCAGGACCTGCTTGACCAGATCCAGGAGCGCTTCAGCGCGATGGGCCGCACCATGAGCGAGAGCAACCGCCGCCAGGCCTTTGTGCCCGCCGGCGCGCGCGCCATCACCAACCCCCGCGGCACCGCCCCTGCCTTCATCGTCGAGGACCCTATGGGCACGGTGATCGTGCTCCCTGGCGTGCCCTACGAGATGCGCTACCTGTTCGAGCACGCCGTGCTGCCCTACCTCCGCGACGAACGGGGCGTCACCGATGTGATCCTCGTCAAGACGCTCCACGCCGCGGGTCTGGGCGAGAGTGTGATCGGCGAACTGCTCGCCGACCTGATGCAGCAGGAGAACCCGACGCTGGGCATCTCGGCCAAACAGGCCCGCTACGAACTGCGCATCGGCGCGCGGGCCAGCAGCCGCGCCGAGGCCGAGGCGCTGATCGCCGGCAGCGAGGCGACCATCCGCGAGCGCCTCGGCCCCCACCTCACCGGCGATGCGCCGCTGGCCGAAACGGTCGTCCGGCTGCTCCAGGAGCGTGCGCTCACCCTCGCGCTCTTCGAGGGCGCCGCCGCCGCGCCGATCTACCGCGCCCTGGCCCGTGTCCCCGGCGGCCTCGACCAGCTGCGTGGCATGGTCGTCCAGCCGCTCGCCGGGCCTGCCGACGAGGGCGTCGCCGCCACTCTGGCTCTCTCTGGCGCAACTAGTGCCGCCGAACGCTGGGGTAGCACGCTTGGCCTCGGCGCCCAGCCCGCCAGCGAGCCCGATCCGAGCGGGCTCACCGCCGTGTGCGTCGCTCTGGTTACCCCCGAGGGCTCCCGTGAGGTGACCCGGCGCTACGACCTGCGCCAGCCTGAGGGCTGGGAGTTCGTCGCCACGCTCGCCCTCGACCTCACGCGCCGCTACCTGCTCGGAGCTACGGCTTGAACCGGCAACGGCCGGCGCCGGCGATCAGCCTGCGCGTTGCCGTTGCCACCGTCCATCGCGATGCCCACTGGTGGCGCAAGTGCCTCGGCTATGGGGCGCTGGCCGCCACCGGCATCGGCCTGCCACTCGCCGCCGGCTTCGTCCTCGAAAGCCTCGACAACAGCCGTCGCGGGTATCCTACCCCACTGCCTCCCTGGGGTGACCCGTCGCTCCGCTTCCTCTCCGGCCTGCTTGCCCTGCTGATCGACTTCGCCTTCTTCATCCTGCCGCTGCTGGTCGGCCTGCTGCTGATCGTCTGCGCCGGCCTCGCCCTGCTCCTCGCCGGACCGTCCGGGGCGGCGGCGCTACCCTTCGCCCTGCCGTTCATCGCCCTGCTGGCCGGCGCGGTCGCGCTGACCATGTTCTGCTGCAGCGTCGCCCCCGCCGGGCGGCTGCGTTTCGCCCGCGAGGGCCGTATCGAAGACGCGATCACGGCGGAGACGCTGCGCTGGGTGCTCAGTGAGCCGCAACGTGGCGCCTTCCTGCGCGCCCGGCTGGCCTCGCTGCCCGCCTACCTGCCTGCCCTGATCGCCGCCAGCGCCACCTACGCGATCGCCCGGCTCAGCTTCCCCGGCCAGGGCGCTGCCATCGCCGCAGCAGCCTGGCTAACCCTGGCTGCCCTGATCTATGCCCACCTGGTTGTCGTGCAGCTCTACGTGGCCGCCGAGCGCGTCATTCAGCAGGTTCGTATCGGTGTCTAGCCCGCATGCTATGGTACTATGCACCCGATCCGACGTTGATCATAGTGGCGTATCTATACCGCTCGCGGCCGGATCAAACGAAGGAGCAACGCGATGGACCTTGGCAAGGCCTTTTCGTACGTCTTCGACGACGAGCAGTGGATCAGCAGTATCCTGATCGGTGGCCTGATCTTTCTCATCCCGATCGTCGGCCAGCTGGCGCTCCTCGGCTATATGCTTGAGGCAGCGCGCAACGTCGCGACGGGCAATCCGCGTCCCCTGCCGCAGTGGAACAACTTCGGCGAGAAGCTCAGCCTCGGCTTCGGCGGCTTCGTCGTTTCCCTGGTCTACTCATTGCCATTCATCCTGGTCATGATGGCCCTGATCTGCGTTCCCATCCTCGCGGCGACTGGCGCGCGCAGCGAGGAGGCCGCAGCGGCGACAATCCTGGGCAGTCTGGGCTGCATCGTGCCGCTGATCATCGTCCTTGGCATCCTCATCCAGCCGCTGCTGCTGGCGGCTATGGTGCGCTACCTGCAGACCGGCAGTCTCGGTGAGGCCTTCAGGGTCGGCGAGGTGATCGCCATGGTCCGCGCTGACCCCGGCTCGTGGCTGGTCCTCTGGCTGCTCTCGCTGCTCTGCGGTTTCATCGCCGGCCTGGGCAGCGCCGTGGTGATCGGGATCATCTTCACCTACCCCTACAGCCAGGCCGTCTTCGGCCACTTCATGGGGCAGATGATGGCCCGCCTGGGTCGCCCGCTGGATACGGGCTACCCGCCGCAACCGCTGGTGTAGCCTGCGCGCCTGGCGGGCCGCGGGCCCGCGGAGGTGGCTTATGCCCCTGCGCAACCTGGCAGCGACGATCGCCCCACGGGAGTTGCTCTACCCGTCGAATCTGCTTACACTCTTCCGGCTGCTGCTGGTTGTGCCAACTCTGGTCAGCATCGGTCGCCCGGAGCAGCGCCGCCGGGCCCTGATTCTGCTGGGGCTGGCCATGCTCACCGACGCCATCGACGGGCCGATCGCCCGCGCCCGTGGCGAGGTCTCCCGCCTGGGCAAGCTGCTCGACCCGATCGCTGACAAGTTGCTCATCGATGGGACGGCGATCATCCTCTCGCGCACCCGTGGCTTCCCCTGGTGGGTCACCGGCCTGTTGCTCTTCCGCGACCTGGGGATTCTGGCTGCAGCCGGGCTGGTGCTGCGCCGGCAGGCCAGGATCACCACCGCCGAGAGTGCCGGCAAGCTGACCACGGCGCTCCTCACCGCGGCCACCCTGCTCTACGTGGCTGATGGCCCGCGCAGCGGCAAACCGGTGCTCTACCTGGCGCTGGTGCCCTTCACCCTCTCGTTCTTCCA
>DAOUBZ010000168.1:0-13243 GCA_034432515.1 Chloroflexaceae bacterium
TCGCAATGCCAGATTCTGGCCCCCTCCCCTACCAGGGGAGGGGTAGGGGGGTGGGGTATGTGGGGCCTGGGGGCGCAACTCCCCAAACACCTACCCCTGGTAGGTGGTGGTCCCGGGGCCGCCCCGCCGTCCCGTGGCGCATGGCACCACCCGCGGTGCCCCGCGTCCCCGCCATTCCGCGCTCTCTCGCGTTACCCTTTCCCTATGCTATACTGACCCCCGCTTTGCCCCCGTAACTCAGCGGAGAGAGACACCCGTGAAGATCTACAAGGCCCGCGCCCCCATGCGCATCGGCTTCTTCGGCGGCGGTACCGACGTCAGCCCCTACGCCGAGGAGCACGGCGGCAAGGTGCTCAACTGCACGATCAATCTCTACGTGCGCTGTATGCTCAGTGCGAGCGCCCAGCCTGGCCTCACCATCCGCTCGCTCGACCTGCAGGAGGTCAGCCGCCAGGTGAGCGGGCGCGAATGGGACGGACGGCTGGCCCTACCCCAGGCGGTGCTCGATGCCATTCCCCACCTGCGCCCGGCCTACACCCCCGAGCGCCCTGGATATAAGCTGACCATGTTCAGCGATGCGCCTCCCGGCAGCGGCCTCGGCTCCTCCTCCGCCCTGGTGGTCAGCATGCTCCACCTGCTCTACAACGTCGCCGGCGAGCGCTACGACCCCCACGAGCTCGCTGAACTGGCCTACCGCATCGAGCGCCAGGATCTCGGCATCCCCGGCGGGCGTCAGGACCAGTATGCCGCCGTCTTTGGCGGCATGTGCGTCTACCACTTTGGTCCCGGGCGGGTGATCGTCGAGCCGGTGCTCACCGACCCCACCGCCCTGCTCGAACTGGAGAGTTGCCTGATCATCGGCTACATCGGCGACCGGCAGTTGCTGCGCCGCCACCTCATGGCCGACCAGGTGCAACGCCTGCTCAAAGGTGATACGCTGCGCTATCACGACGAGACCAAAGCCTTTGTCGACCAGGCGACCCGCTACCTGCGCGAGTTGCGCATCGCTGACTTCGGGCGTCTGCTCCACGACGCCTGGGAGGTGAAGAAGGCCTTCTCGCCCCATATCGCCCCGCCCGCTGTCGACGAGGTCTACGCCCTGGCGATGCGCCATGGCGCCTGGGGCGGCAAGATCACCGGCGCCGGCGGTGGTGGCTTTATGGTCTTCGCCTGCCCCTTCGACCATCGCCTTGCGCTCGAACGCGCGCTGAGCGACGCCGGGGTAGTTGTGCGCCCGTTCTCGTTTGTCACCCACGGCGTGCAGTCGTGGGCCGTCGAGGAGCCGGAACGCTAGGGGCGTGACTCCCTGAAGATGATGTGCAGCGCGCGGCGTCCGTACCCTCAGCAGCGCGCTCACACTGCTCAGCGCTCTAGGGTCTGCGCTCGCGCCAGTGGCTTACGATGTCCATGTAGAATGTCTCGGGTAGGGGCTTGCCGCCGATGCCGCGGTACGTGGCCCGGGCGATCCCGGTGCTCTCGGGCCACTCGTTCCAGGTCTCGATCAGCACCAGGTCGGCATTAGCCGGGATCGCCGCCAGGCTCGCCTGCAGGAAGGCGCCGTCCGCGGCTGGGTCGCCGCCTGGCGGGCGCTCACGCGGCTGTTTGCGCGGCTCGGTGATGCCGGTGATGCGGCTGTTGTCGAAGCCTGGACCCACGCTGCTCACCGTGTAGCCGCGCAATGTGTGAGTGGCCGGGCCGTGGAGCGCCGTGCCCCAGCTGTAGCGCCCGTCGGCCACCTGGTCGAGTGGCAGGAGCTCACCCCCGGGTGCCTGCGCCTCGGGCGTGAACCAGGTGTCCTCGACGATCAGCCAGGGCTCGACCCCGAAGTCGCGGGCGAAGGCCGCCTTGACCGCGCCCCACAGCTCGCCTGCCAGGTTGAGATCCGTGCAGCAGAGGGCCGTGTAGGTGATGATGATCGGCCGGCCCTCGATGGTCGCCCACATCTCCCGCGGGATGCGCTGGAAGAAGCCCTTGATGTGCCGGTCGTAGAAGAAGTAGCCGCTCCGCCGATCCGATAGGGGCAGCCGGGGAATATCGGCGCCGAAGCGGTAGCCTTCGGCGGTAAAGTCGTTGTACATCGCCTGCTGGGCCGTGGTGTCGATAAACATCCCGATCGCCAGCGGGCGCTCGAGGATGCCGTTGGCCTGCACCAGCAAGTCGAGCCGGTCCTGGCGAAACCAGGGATGGGGGTGGTCGCCCCAACTCACGGGGAAGACAGTGTCGATGCCGGTGGCAAGCATATCGCGCAGCTCGCCCTCAAACCAGTCGTAGTTGATCGACGAGTAGGCGGTGCCGTCGCGCGTGTCGCTATCGCGTGGCAGCGGCGTCAGCCAGCCCGGCGGCGTAAGACTCAGCTGGGTGGCGTCGCACTCGTCTTTCGGGCAGTTGTACCAGTAGAAGAAGAACGTCCCCAGCCGGGTCCGTCGCGCCGTGGGCGCCACGGTTGACACTGGCGCGGGTGTGAGCGTGGCCGGGGGCAGGGCAGGTGGCGCGGCGGTGGGCAGGGACGTGGCCGTAGGCACCGGCGTCGCCTCTAGCCCAGGCCGCCCACAGGCGGCCAGAACAATCATGACTATGGCCGCCAGGGCGGCCAGCTGTGGTCGTCGCATCGGCTAGCTCCGTGTTCGGCTGACTGTCATTCTACCGGCATTGACTCGCCGATGCCAGTATGCTACGATCGCCTCGCCATTCGCCCGGAAGCCGGAGTATCAGGTGCGACCCGCTCCCCTCACCGCGCTGCTCGTTGTCGCCCTGCTGGCCCTGTGGCTGCCCGGGCAGCCCGTTGCCGCCCAGGGCGAGGAGGGTCTGGGCGTGCAGCGTTTCCTCGACGCGCAGCCCGGGCCGCTCAAAGGCTATCGCGAGGACGGGCGGAGCGCCGCCGCGATCATCGAGGGCGCCGCGCTCTACTACGGGCTCAGCCCGCAGTTGCACCTGGCGCTGCTTGAAGCGGCCTCGGCGCTGCTCAGCGACCCCGCCCCCCCTGATGCGGCCTTGCGCCAGCCCTTCGGATCCGCCGGCCCTACGGGCTTCGCCGCCCAGGTCGACTGGGCCAGCCGCGAGTTGCGCGCCGGCCTTGGCCCCTACGAGCGCCCGCCAACCCTGCGTTTCAGCGATGGGGTGACGCTCACCCTGACCCTCGACCAGGCGCCCGAGGGGGTTGCCGTACAGCGTTTCCTCGCCACCGGTCGCAGCTCGGGCGAATGGTACGCGGTGGTCGAAGGCTTCAACCAGGCCTTTGCCGCTTACTTCAACAACGAACTGCTCAAGCCTGACCTGCCTGGGATCGGTGCGGCGCCCGCCGGCAGCCCGGCGCCCGCGGCCACCCTCACGCTGCTGCAGCCCTGGCCCGCCGGCACCCGCGTCGTTCACCTGGCTTACTTTGACCACGTGTACCCCACCGTCGACAGCGGCGACGACGGCAACGACTACGTCGTCAACTATCTCGGTCGGGGCAATGTGCAGTACGACGGCCACGATGGTCACGACTACTACTTCCCCGACCGGCCGATCGGCACGCCCATCCTCGCTGCGGCTGCCGGCGTGGCCTACGCCCGTAGCAGCCCGGGCTACGGCGTGATCATCGTCCACCCCGCCGGCTACGAGACGGTCTACTGGCACCTCGAGGGCTTCGCGCCGATCTTCGCGGGGCGCATCGACGCCAGCCAGGGCATTCCGGTGGCAGCCGGGACCTTCCTCGGCACCAGCGGGCAGACCGGCTTCGCCCGTGGCACGCCCCATCTGCATTTTGAGGTGCGGCGCTACGGCAAACAGATCGACCCCTACGGCTGGTATGGCCCCGGCCTCGACCCGTGCGCGGCCTATGCCGGCTGCCTGCCCGGCGAGTGGCTCTGGTCGCCGTCCCTGATCAGGAGCTACGATTTCACCCCACCGGATGCTGCCGTCCCGCCCCCCGCCGCCGATACGACGCCGCCCAGCGCAGCGATCACCGTCGAGCCGCCTGCCGACCTGCTCCTCGCCGTCGGCTTCGATGGCCACCCGGTGCAGCGCGTCGGGCGCGGCTATCCTACGCTCTACGGCACGCCGCGCTTCGGCGCCGGGCGCGCCGGGCAGGCGCTCGAACTCGGCGCGGCGGCGGTCACCTTCCCACTGGCTGGCAATCTCAGCCCGCGGGCCGGCACAGTGAGCCTCTGGGCCAACCTCCCGGCCAGCTATCCCGCCAGCAGCACCGCCCGTCACTATCTCTTCGCCGCCAGTGCCAGCCCCGATGGCGCGCCGGTCTATAGCGGCACCCTGGCCCTGCGCCGCGACGCCGCTGGCCCCGACGGTGGGCCGGCCTGGATCTTCTGGACCACGGCGCGCGACGAGACGGGTCGGCAGTTACTGGCCGCGCCGGATCGCCTCGGCCCGGGCTGGCACCACTTCGCGGTGACATGGGACAGCGCCGGTGGGCGCAAGGCGCTCTACCTCGATGGCGCCCTGGTCGCTGCGACCCAGGGCGCCGAGTTGCCCGCCGCGCTGGGCGAGGTGCTGCAACTCGGGCGCTTCAGCTATGGTGGGGCGTCGATCGGCGCGCTCCTCGACGACCTCGCGATCTACGATCGGGCACTGACTGGCGAGGAGATCGCGGCGCTCGCCGCGGCGGCACCCGCCGCGGTCGGTGAGCCGGTGCGACTCTTCAAGCAGATGGTGCGCATCGACACCAACGCCATCGATGACCAGGGCGGGATCGTCGCCGTGCGCCTCGGGCTCAATGGCAGCTTCGAGGCGCCGCAGCCCTACTACGACGCGTATCGCTGGACGCTGCCCGTCACCCGCGGGCGTCACGAGCTTGCGGTGCGCTTCACCGACCGCGCGGGCAACAGCACCACCGTGACGCAGACGATCCTGCTGGAACCTCGCAGCCTGGTCTATCTCCCGTTGAGTCGGCGCTAAGACGTGGTTCAAACCCGGGTCGTGGCTGTATCTCGAATGTCACGCTGAGCGGAGCGAAGCGTCCCGGCCGGGATTCCTCGCTGCGCTCGGAATGACAGATCATTCGCGGTTGAGCCACTACCCAAACCCGCACGACCGGTCGTTGATGCACCGACGCGGGGCTGCTGTACTGCGGCCCCGCGTCGTATCTCCTCCCGGCCTCGGTCCGGCGTCATCTATGCGCCGCCGGTCTCCTCTCCGGCCGTGGTTACTCGAGGTAGCCCTGCAGGCGCAGGCCAACACTAGGGTGGCGCAGGCGGCGCAGCGCCTCGGCCTCGATCTGGCGCGTACGCTCGCGGGTGATACCGAAAGCGACACCGACCTCCTCCAGCGTGCGGCGCTGGCCGTCGAGCAGGCCATAGCGCAGCTGCAGGATTTTGCGCTCCCGCTCGGGGAGATCGTTGAGCGCCGCGTTGAGCTCGGCGTGCAGCATATTCTGCGCAGCGATCTCCATCGGCGTCTCCAGACTCTCGTCGGCAAGCATCTCGCCCATGCGGCCCTCGCTGTCATTGTTCAGCGGTTGCTCAAGCGAGACGGGCTGGGTCGAGGCCTGGAGCAGGCGCTTGACCTTGCGCAGGCTCATGCCCATGGTGTGGGCGATCTCCTCCGCGGTCGGCTCGCGCTCAAGCTCCTGCTCAAGCTGGTAGATCGCGCGCCGCAGGTGAACCAGCGACTCGCTCAGGTGCACCGGCAGGCGGATCAACCGGCTCTGCTCGGCAATCGAGCGGGTGACCGCCTGGCGGATCCACCAGGTGGCGTAGGTGCTGAAGCGGTTGCCTTTGGTGTAATCAAACTTCTCGACCGCACGCATCAGACCGATATTGCCCTCCTGGACCAGGTCCATGAACGCCATCGGACTGCCGATATACTTCTTGGCTACGCTCACCACCAGGCGCAGATTGGCCTGGATCAGCTTGCGGCGCGCATCATCGCCACGGGCGATATCCTGCTCGAGCTGGAAGCGCTCGCGTCCGCTGCTGTATTCCTCATTGGTGAGCCGCTGGCGCGCTGTCTTCCCCCGGGTGATCTTCATCGCCAGGTCGCGCTCTTCGTCGGCGGTCAGCAAGGGTACCTGGCCGATCTCCTGCAGATAGAGCTGCACCGAGTCCTCAACCGGCTCATTGTCGCTGGCCTCAACCTCGTCGGCCTCGAGCTCAGCGGCGGCGGCCTCGATCTCGGCCTCATCGGCGTCCCAGGTATCCAACTCCTCCGGCTCGGCCTCGTGGCTGCTCGGGGCAAGAGGATCGTCGCTGTTGTCGGTCCGGTGGAAGGCGTTCACTGCATGTTCTCCTGAGTGACGGGGGCTTGGCCAGGGTGCGATCCCGACAGGGCGCTGGCGACGTCGCCAATGCGTATCCGGCAGACAGAAGGGAGCGAAAGGTATTTCGCAGTCAAGATATCCGGAACCTCAACCATCAAGGTCTGCTTATTTTCAGGGTTTGCACAGGATTTGTCAAGCCCCAGTTTACCCTAATTTTGATAATCGTCGGATCTCCATTGATGGGCATCGACGGTCACCCCGGTCTGGCTGCGGGGCGGTAGGGCAGCGAGGGCGACTGCCGCGGGGCCGATCTCAGCCGGCGCCAGCAGGCCATTGCGCACCTCGGGGACGGTCTGGCGGACCATCAG
The DNA here is from genome assembly GCA_034432515.1 of Chloroflexaceae bacterium. GTDB lineage: Bacteria > Chloroflexota > Chloroflexia > Chloroflexales > Chloroflexaceae > JACAEO01. The sequence continues at coordinate 6,562 of DAOUBZ010000168.1, forward strand.
GGTATCGGCGAAACCTCCCGGGTGCAGGGCATTGACATTGATCCCGAAGCGGCGCAGATCTTTGGCCATCACCCGGGTGAGTCCATCAACCGCGCACTTAGCGGCGTAGTAGGCGCCGAAGCCCGGCACGGCGATCCGCTCAAGCGGGGCGCTCAAATTGATGATGTTGCCGCCGCCCTGCTCGATCATCTGGGGCACGACGGCGCGGCAGGTCAGGAAGGTTGCTTTGAGCAGTGTATCAACCACCGTATCCCACTCGGCCTCACTGGTCTCCTGGATGGGACGGCGCAGCCCGACGCCGGCGCTGTTCACCAGCACGTTGATCGGGCCCAGCGCCTCCTGCGCGGCAGCCACCAGGGTAGCCACCTGACTGGCGTCACGGACATCGGCGTTGAGGGCCATGGCGTGCCCGCCGTGTTGCTCGATCAGCCAGACTGTCTCGGCCAGCTCGTCACCACTCCGGGCGGCCACCGCCACCCGGGCGCCGGCCTGGGCGTAGGCGATCGCGATCGCGCGGCCCAGGCCCCGCCCACCACCGGTGATCAGTGATGTTTTGCCGCTGAGTTTCACGATCGCGCCTCCGCTCTTCTGTGCAAGGACTTTGCAAACATTGTGCAAATCCTTTGTACCACAACTGCACAGCTTTGGCTAGCCCCCCGTGGTAAAATGAGAACGCTTTCATTTTTGATCGGTAGGGCCCAAGGAGCCGCGCATGTCCGATCCAGCCGCCAATCCCATCGTTGCCCCCGGCCCGTGCCTCGAGCTGTTGCCCGAGCCATGCGCCTTCGTGGATCGCGCCGGGGCTGTGCAATATGTGAACACCGCCTGGCGGGAGTGGCTCGACGCCAGCGCCGTCGGTGCTGAGTTGCACAGCGCGTGTGCAGCGCTGTTCATCTGGGAAGCGGCGGCGTGGTCCGAGCTGGTGGCAGAGCTTGCTGCCCTGCGCGACGGGCGGACCCGGCGGGTGCAGTTCGCCGCCCGGCTTGCCGCGCCGCCCGAACGCTGGTGCGCCGGGAGCCTGGCGCCGGCTGCCGGCACGGAGGGCCTGATCTGGCAACTCAGCGATGTGACCCGCTGGGTGCAGGCCGCGGCCGAGGCGCTGCGGCACTGGCGCCAGCTCCGCGACGCGGTGGAGAGCATCTCCGACGGCTTTGCGCTCTACGACGCAGCCGATCGGCTGGTCTTCTGTAACCAGCGCTACAAGGAGATCTACGCGGAGAGCGCCGACCTGATGGTCCCCGGGCGGAGCTTCGAGGAGATCCTGACCATCGGGGCGCAGCGCGGCCAGTACCCCGCCGCAGTCGGTCGCGAAGAGGAGTGGGTCCGCGACCGACTGGCCCGCCATCAGCGGCTCGAGACGGTCGAGCAGCAACTGCCTGGTGGGCGCTGGCTCCGCGCGGCGGACCAGCGCACCACCGATGGTGGTATCGTCGGCATTCGCACCGACATCACCGACCTGAAGCTGGCCGAGCAGCTGCGCCGTGAACGTGAGCAGCAGGAGCAGACCATCCAGGCTCAGGACGCCCTGCTCGCCGAGCTCTCCGCGCCCCTGCTGCGCATCACCGAGCGCACACTGGTCCTGCCCCTGATCGGCAGCATCGACAGCGTGCGGGCCATGCGCATCGTTGAGAGCCTGCTACAGGCGGTGGATGCGCAGCGGGCTGACCTGGTCATCCTCGACATCACCGGTGTGCCGATCGTTGATACCCAGGTGGCCAACGTGCTCATCCAATCGGCTCGCGCGGTGCGCCTGCTCGGGGCGAACCTGGTGCTCACCGGCATCCGCCCCGACGTTGCCCAGACCCTCGTTACCCTGGGCATCGACCTCAGCGATATCGTCACCCGGGCCGATCTCCAGGCAGGCGTGCGCTACGTCCTGGAGCGGCAGGCGGGGAGTTGAGGAGGCGCGGACGCGACCCCGTTGCGGGGTGCCGGGGGGACTCCGTGACGCGGGGACGCGGGGACGCGGGGATGCGACGATACGGGGACGCGGGGACGGGGGGGACGCGGGGACACGGCGACGCGGGGACGCGGGGACGCGACGACACGGCGACGCGGCAACGCGGGGGCCGGGCGCCACGTCACGTGGGCACGATGCGGCCGTGTAGGGCCGGAAGCATTCGCCCCATGCGCACGCCGGGCAACGGCGCCCCACGGTGGCGAATGCTTCGGCCTGACGCCGCCACGGGGTGACCCGGTGACGGGGGGACGCGACGACACGGCGACGCGGGGACGCGGGGACGCGGGGACGCCGTGACACGGGGATGCGACGATACGGGGACGCGGGGACGGGGGGGACGCGGGGACACGGCGACGCGGGGACGCGGGGACGCGACGACACGGTGCCGCGGCGACCCGGGGGCCGGGTGCCACGTCACGTGGGCGCGACGCGGCCCTACCCGGCGTCAGGCATCACGGCTAACGACGAAGTGGGCGATCTCGACCAGGGCGCGCTGGGCAGGCGAGGGAGGAAACTCCGCCAGGTAGCTGATCGCCTGACTGATGAAGCGGCGCGCCTCGACCATGGTCGCCTCGACGCCACCTGCCGCGATCACCTCGTCTACCGCGGCACGCACGGCGCTGTCGGTGGGTGGGGTGTGCTCGACGATCGCGCGCAGCTGCACACTGTCGGAGCGGGCCATGGCGTAGATCAGCGGCAGGGTAATCGTGCCCTGGCGCAGATCGTTCCCGGCGGGCTTGCCCAGCGTCTGCTCGTCGCCGACAAAGTCGAGCACATCATCAACGATCTGAAAGGCCATCCCCAGGTCGAAGCCATACCGTCCCAGCGCGGTGATCTGCGCCTCGCTGCCGCCACCTGCCGCCATCCCGGCCTTGCATGCCGCCTCGAAGAGCGAGGCCGTTTTCGCCCCCGTCTTGTAATAGTACTGGCCCAGCGCCGTCTCGGCGGGCTCGGCCACCAGCACCGGGCTCAACTCGCCTTCGACGATCGTCTGGACGGCCTCGGCGTAGTAGGTAATAATCCGCGGGTCGGGACTGAGCGCCATCTCGCCGGCGGCCAGGGCGAAGAAGAAATCACCCACCATCAGGGCGACGTCGTTGTCCCAGCGGGCGTGGACGGTGACCCGTCCGCGGCGCCGGGCCGCCTGATCGACCAGGTCGTCGTGGACCAGCGAGGCGGCCTGGATGAGCTCGACCGCGGCGGCGGCGTGGATCACGCGTGGTAGGTGGTAGGCACCGAGGCGGGCGGCCAGCAGGGCCAGGGCGGCGCGCAGCCGTTTGCCCCCGGCGCGGATGGTGTAGGCACTGGCCCCGGCGATCAACTCCGACGACGAGGCGGTGCGACTGAGCAGCAACTCCTCGACGGCGCGCAGATCGGCGGCGATATGCGCACGCTCAAAAAGCTCGGCGAGCCCGGCCACCTGGCCGGACCGCGCGGAAAGGGGTAGGCGCTCGGCGTTACTGGTTCGCGTGCCAACCGCTACTGCGCCGTCGCTTCCCTTGGGATGCATGGGATATGCAGCCATCAGGCTTGTCCTCTCTAGGGCCTGTCGGCGGCTGGAGCGGCCAGCGGGCGGGGTTGGCACGCGCCGGGAGGCCGACCATGGGGGCGGCACCCGATTGTGATTTTCGCCACGAACCGCACTATAACACATTCCAGACCACTGTCAAGCCGAACACTCACGTTCAGGGTTTTGCACACCCTTTATTCATTTTTTGCACAAGTTTGGTCGTCCTGTCTGTAATCTACAACACCGTATGCCATATAATACCCCAAGGCGGTGATTCTCGCGGCGAAGAGCGGTTCGTGTATAATACAGGCCGCCCGCGCCCGCCGTGATCAGTGCGCCATACATCCACAACCCGGTGTGGGTGCGTACAGTAAGCTGAGAGGTGGTCTTGGCCCGCTTCTCCCATCCCAACGCTCAGGGGACCGTCCTCGCTGACGAGGCGCTCATGGCCCAGGTCGCCAGTGGCGACAGCCGCGCCATGGAAGAGCTTTACGCGCGCTATGCCCGTGTCGTCTATGGACTGGCCCTGAAGATCCTTGCCAATGCCGAGCACGCCGAGGATGTCGTTCAGGAGACATTCTGGCGGGTCTGGAACCGTGCAGCTACCTTCCAGGCTGGCAGTGGCGCCTTTGCGCCGTGGCTGTTCGGGATCGCGCGCAACCTGTGTATCGACGAGTTGCGCCGGCGCCAGGCCCGTCCGGCTGGTATCGGCGGTGGCGGCGATGACGTAGCCCTTGCCGCGCTCCCCGATACACAGCCGGCGATGGACGAGTTGACCTGGGTTGCAGAACGGCGCCGTCTGATCACCCGCGCACTCAGTGAATTGCCCGCCGACCAGCGCCAGGTGATCGAACTTGCTTACTTCGGGGGCCTCTCACAACGCGAGATTGCCGATCAGCTCAACAATCCACTCGGTACGGTGAAGACCCGTGTGCGGCTTGCACTCCAGAAACTTAAAACCGTCCTGCAGCACCAGGGCATCGGTCTTGATGACCGCTAGAACGCAACAACCGCGATGAACTCCCACGACCACGATCCCGCGGAGAGCCAGCTTGGCGCCTATGCCCTCGGCGCCCTCGATCTGGAAGACCGCCCTGCCCTCGAAGCCCTGCTCAGCCAGTCTCCCGAGCACCAGGAAGAGCTGCGCCAGCTGCGCGAGATCGTCGCGCTGCTGCCCTACGCAGCCCCGCCGGCCACGCCCCCCGATCACGTGCGCGAGCGGCTCTTTGCCCGCATCGCCGCCGCCCAGGCTGCGTCTGCTACCCCACGCGCGGCGCCGCCGCCCGGGGTCGCTGCGCCACGCCCTGGCCCGCGCTGGCTGATGCCTGGGCTCCTCGCTGGCCTTGCCGCCCTGGTGCTGGTGCTCGGTACCCTTACGTTCTCACTCAGCTCGAGTGTCGCCCGCCTCGATCGCACCAACCGCCAGCTGGTCTCCAGCCTGGAGGATATCCAGCAGGCCCTTGCCGATACCCAGGCCCGCCAGGAGCAACTCGCCAGCCAGCTCGCTGCCGGGGAGGAGCGGATCGCCCAGCTCAGCGCCGCCCTGTCCCGTGACGACTATGTGATCTCGTTTGTCAGTGCTCCAGGTGTAGCTACCCGCCAGCTGCGACCGGCCCAGTCGGGCGTGGCCGCCCAGGGCGCGATGTATATGTACCCCGGCCACTCCAATGCGGTGGTGATCTTCAGTGGCCTGCCGCCCCTCGCCCCGGGCCAGGTCTACCAGTTCTGGTTCGCCGATGGTACCAGCCAGGTGGCGAGCAGCACCTTCGAGGTCGACCCGACCGGAATCGGCTATATCATCGTCGAGGCGCCCCGCGAAGTGAATGCCTTCAGCGAGGTGATGGTCACGATCGAGCCTGATGGCGGTAGCCCCACCCCGAGCCGCACCGTGGTCCTCGAGGGCTCGCTCTAAGGGTAACGCAAAAACCTGCGCTGCAATCGTTCAACCCTGTGCGAGCCAATCGTCGCGCGGACGCCAGCCGGCGTGTTGCTCCGTCTCCGATGCTCGCGCTCCACCGGGAGCAGGCGGTGCACTGATGCACCGGGCGCCCCCGGCTCTTCCCACATTGCTCCCGCAACTACCAACCACGATCGTACGGGTTTGTCATCATCCGGTCATCCCGCGCGCTTCTCATAGCCTGGCCAAACCTCTACAATCACGGCGAGTGACGGTGGCCCCTCGTGTGCCGCCCGACCTACTTAGCCCGCAGCCTGAGCCGTGGCTGCCCCCGAAAGCCGTCGGCATCACGCGCAGCAAGAGAGTTGAGGAGGCCATGATCACCCAACCGATCGAGACGCTCCCCCGCAACGCTCTGGGCTCGCCGCCCAGCCCCGGCGCTCACCCCTGTGGGAGTCGCGGAGCGGAGTTGCCGCTGGACGCCGCTGTACTGGCACAGATGGACCTGAACGCACTGGTCAAGCGCTGTGCCGCCGAGAGTGAACGCTTCTACCGGGGGCAGCAGCACGACACGCGCTTCAGCTACGAGCTGTTTCGGCGCGCCCTGATGGAACGGGATGAGGCCGCGTGGGAGCAGCTCTACTACCACTACAGCGGCCTGGTCGAGGGATGGATCCGGCGCAGTGGCGCCTTCCCCAGTAGTGGCGAGAGTAGCGAGTACTTCGTTGTCGGTGCCTTCACCAAGTTCTGGCGGGCGCTCACGCCCGAGCGTTTTGCCGCGTTTCCCACCCTGGCTTCGCTGCTGCAGTATCTGCAGCTCTGTGCCACCAGTGTGGTGATCGACAGCGTTCGCTCACAGTCCTGGTCGGAGATGCTGCCCGAGGAGACGCTCAATCTGAGCCACGGCCCGCAGACCTCGCCGGATGAAGAGGCGGTGAGCCGGGTGGACCGCGAGGAGTTCTGGCGCTTTATTAATGAACAGTTGCACAACGAAGTGGAACGAGTAGTTGTTTATTGCTCCTTTGTGCTCGGCCTCACGCCGCGTGCCATCTATGCAAAGCGCCCCGACCTCTTCACCGGCATCAATGACGTCTACAATGTCAAACGCAACGTGCTGGGCCGGCTGAGCCGCAACCAGCAGTTGCGCCAGATGGTCGCCGGCTAGTACTACAACGAAGGTTGGCCTTCTGTCGCATCAGTACGCCCTACACCTGTCCCCCTGAGCGGAGGCGTAGCCGAAGCGAAGGGTCTCGGTATGGCATCACAGCCGGGATTCCTCGCTTCGCTCGGAATGACAACCCTCGTTGTAGTACTA
>DAOUBZ010000169.1:0-8219 GCA_034432515.1 Chloroflexaceae bacterium
TACGCCGTACACCTGTCACCCTGAGCGGAGGCGTAGCCGAAGCGAAGGGTCTCGGGATGGCATCACCGCCGGGATTCCTCGCGGAGTGTACCCTGAGCCCTTCGGCGGAGTTCACCCTGAGCCCTTCGGCGGAGTTCACTCTGAGCGAAGCGAAGGGCTCAGGGTACACTCCGCCGAAGGGTCTCGGTGTGACAACCCTCGTTGACCCAGGATGCGCCGGACACCATGCTGTCCACGGCTCGCGTCATATTCGTAGTAGCGCACAGCGTCCTCGCCCGGGGTGGCGGGAGAACGCCCAGATGTAGCCATGCTGGCCGTTCTCCCGCCACCCCGTCTCGTCGCCGTGCAAGATCGGGCTCGCCCGCGCTTGCTGTTTGAGCTGGTCTACCTGCGGTTGGAGCGTACGCCGCGCCTCGTGGAGCAGTTCGACGATTTCGCCCGTGCTGATACGCACCTGGTGCAGGCTGCGCAGGTAGGCTTGGATCCGCCGCACCGGCACGCGCAGCACCAGCGCCAGGAAGGCAATCAGGCTGGCAATCCGCACGCCAATGCGACCCTGGCCGAAGACCTGCCCACGCAGATCGAGTTGCGGGCTATGCCAGCGCCGGCAGGACGGGCACCAGCGCTTGATGACCTGATGCTCGATGACCGCAACCGGCTGTGGCGGTGGCAGGTCGATCACCTGGCGGCGATAGTCGATACTGCTGCCGCGCAAGGGGTACTGACAGGCGGGGCAGTGGTCCAGGGCGTGGGGCTCGGTGCGGGTGGGCGTTTCACCACTATCGGCTATCCCCACCTCAGGCGCATGCCCGCCGGTCATCGCTGGCGGTCAACGCCGCCGGCCCGGGGCTGGCGAGCGCCTCGTTCAGCACACTGAGCAGCGTTTCGGCGGTGAACGGCTTCTGGATGAAGCGCCCATCGCCCGCGCGCACGCTGCGGTCCACCCGGGCATTCTCGATGTATCCGGACATATAGACCACCGCGATCGCGGGCCGGCTGGCGCGCATCGCACCTGCCAGTTGCACCCCGTTCAGCCCGCCCGGCATCACCACATCGGTGAGCAGCAGGTCGATCGGCCCGCGATGGCCAGCGGCGAGCGCCAGCGCAGCCTGGCCGTCGGCGGCCTCCAGCACCGTGAACCCGGCGCGCCGCAGGATCTGGCGGGCCAGCAGGCGAACCCCCTCATCGTCCTCGACCAGCAGCACGGTGCCGTCAGCCGGCCGGGCGATCACGGCTGGTGGCCCCACCGGTGCGGGCAGCGCCGCGCCCTCCGCCGCCGGCAGGTAGACCGTGAAGGTCGTTCCGTGGCCGGGCTCGCTGGCGAACCAGACGTGGCCACCGCTCTGGCGCACGATGCCGTGCACCGTCGCGAGCCCCAGCCCCGTTCCCCGGCCACGGGGCTTGGTGGTAAAAAAGGGCTCGAAGATGTGGACCTGGGTCTCCGGGGCAATGCCTACCCCCGTATCACGCACGGTGAGCACGGCGCAGGGCCCCGGCTGCCCGCCGGCGGGCAGCCGGGCATCATCTGGATCGAGCAGACCAACCGAGGTCGCGATCAGCAACTGGCCACCCTCGGGCATAGCATCCCGGGCATTGAGCGCGAGGTTCAGCACCACCTGCTCGATCTGGCCCGGGTCGGCGCGGATCGCGGGCAGATCACTGGCCAGTACGATCGTCAGAACAATGTCCTCACCGATCAGCCGGCGCAGCAGTTGCTCCATGCCCTTAATCACCGCATTGAGATCGATCAACTCGGGCTGGAGCACCTGGCGCCGGCTGAAGGCCAGCAATTGGCGCGTGAGCGTAGCAGCGCGCGAACCCGACTGGCGGATCTGGGCCACCGAAGCGCGTAGCGGATCATCGTGCTGCAAGTCATCGAGCAGCATGTCCGCCTCGCCGAGGATGACGGTGAGCAGATTGTTGAAATCGTGGGCAATGCCACCGGCAAGCCGGCCCAGGGCTTCCATTTTCTGCGACTGGCGCTGCTCTTCCTCGGCGCGCCGCCGCTCACGCATATCGCGAATGATCGTCGCGAGGTAGGCGGGCCGGCCATCATCGCCGTGGTGGGCGATCAGCACCTGCGAGACGGGGATGGTCTCGCCGTCACGGCTGAGCAGGGTCATCTCGCCAGCCCAGGAGCCGGCGCGCAGCGTATGGGCCACGGCTGCATCGAGCAGGCTCGTGGCTGCCGGGTGCGGCACCAGGTCGGCGATCTGCAGGCTGGTGAGCTCGGCGTCCTCGGCGAGGCCGATCAGCTGGCGCGCGGCGCGATTGAGGTAACGCACGCGCCCGGTAGGATCGAAGATGCCGACGAAATCGGTGGTTGCCTCGATGATCGCGGCCAGGCGGGCGTGGGCCGCCTCAGCGCGGCGGCGTTCGCGCAGTTCGTCCTGGGCCGCCTCGTAGAGACGGGCATGCTCGATCGCGATCGCGGCCTGGGTGGCAAAGGCAGCAGCAAGGCGCGCGTGTTCGGCCGTGAAGAAGCCGACTTCGTGCTTGTCAAGCGTGACCATACCGATCAGGCGTTCGCCGAAGAGCAGCGGAACACCCAGCCATGAGTGAATGGCGTCGTCGTGGTAAGGGGCAGTCGCGAAGATGGGGTACTGAACCGGGGCATCGTGCAGGATGACCGGCGCCCGGGCGGCGGCGACTTCGGCGTTGGGGCTGGCCCCGGGGGCGAGCAAGAAGCGCATGCCAAGCACCTGGTTGCCCCGTTTCAGGCCGTAGGCGCCAATGATCTCGGCGGTGTCGCCATGCACTGCCTGCACCGATGCGCTGTCGTAGGGCACCACCTTGCGCAACTCGCTCAGAATGAGATCGAGCACCCGATCCAGCGCCAGGGTCGCACTGAGAGCCCGGGTCGCGGCGAGAATGGTCTCGGCCTCGTGACGCTGGCCCTCGGCGCTGGCAATGGCGTCGCGCAGCCGGGCCACCGTGCGATCAAAGGTGCGGCCAAGCGCGCCGATCTCGTCGTTGCCGGTGTGGGGGATGGGCGCGTGCAGGTCCCCATTGCCCACTCGCTCGGCTGCCGCCGCCAGGGCGCCGATCGGGCGCACCAGGTCGCGGGCAAGCACATCGGCCACCAGCAGGGCCACCAGCAGCGCCGCCAGCGTGATCGCCACGAGGACCGCCTGGGTCTTCCAGACCTCACCAGCCACGGCGGCCAGCGGCTGGCTGTAGATCACCGTCCACCAGAGCGGCTCCTGGTTGTGCGGCCGAACCTGGACAAAGACCTGGAGGTCATGTGGGCGATCGGTGGAGGCGCGCAGCAGGCCGCCGGGTTGCTGGAGGAGCAGGGACGCGTCGTGGGGCTGCAGGTCATAGAGCGTCAGCGTTTGCGGGCCACGAGGCTGCCCGGAGGCAGCAGGCAGCAACACAGCGCCGGTGCGGTCAACGATTAGCGTGCGTAATCCCGGCTCGGGCGCGGTCAGCACCTCGAAGAGCGAGGTGGCGCGCACCTCTAACACGATCACCCCAACTGGCGCCCCCAGGTCGTCCGTGATCGGCGCCGCATAGCGCAGCAACGGCTCGCCGGGCGCCTCCAGGTCAGTCAGCGCAACCGCGAGCGCCTGGCTCGCGGGGCGACCAGACTGGCTGAGCACGCGTTGGATGAACGGCTCGGCGCCGCGGCTGGTCAGGGCCGCAGGTGCAACCGGGGCATATTGCCCGGATGCACCACGCACACAGGCCAGTTCTCTGCCTGTTATGTCAAGCAAACACAGGCCGGCGTACCGGTCCTGCGCGCCCTCGAGCAGGGTGGTGAAGGTGTGGACCAGCTCGTCGCGTGCGCCGGGCTCAGCGCGGATCCAGCGGCGCGTGGCCGGCGCCTGTGCGGCGAGCAGCACATCGGACCCGCTACTCAGCATTAGCGCCTCGGCGGCAACCGCGCGCGTCTCGGCGAGGCGCTGATACTCGACCCCGGCCTGGTCCGGCACGGCATCCCGCGCGCGCACCAGGTTATAGGCCGAAGTGACGACCGTAGGGATCAGCAGCACCAGCACAAAAGCAATGATCAGCTTGCGCTGCAGCGGCGTACGGGCAAGGAGTTGCATAGGCGGATTCGCTTGGCGCGCCGCCGGTGGCGCACGACCCGGGTAGTATAGGCCATGGCTGTTACCCGCGCCGGGCGACGGGGCAACACGGCCGCAAGCTATCAGCGCGGTCGCAGCGGCCAGGTGCCGGCAGCCGCGGCGGCATAGCCGATCGGGCGGAGATTAATCGCTGGTTTACACAAACTTAATCCGGGTTTTAACACAGGTTAATGGCCTGCCACTAGGATTGCGAGACCATATACCGGATGCGCCGGCCCGTGCACTCACTCCCACCTCGCACGCGCACACCGAGAGCAACCCGCCAGCCCCGAAGCGCCTATGCCGACCATTCTGCTCGTCGAGGATGAACTCACCTTCGCCGAGACGCTGCGCTACAACCTGGAGCGCGAAGGCTACAGCGTAATCCACGCGCCGGACGGCGTCGAGGGCCTCGAGCTGGCGCGTCGCCAGCAGCCCGACCTGATCGTGCTCGACATCATGCTCCCGCGCCTTGATGGCTTCTCGGTCTGCCGCATTCTGCGCCAGGAGAGCGACATCCCGGTGATTATGCTCACCGCCCGCCAGGATGAGGTCGACCGCATCGCCGGGCTGGAGCTCGGCGCCGACGATTATCTTACCAAGCCCTTCAGCCTGGGCGAGTTCCTGGCCCGCCTGCGGGCCATCCTGCGCCGCAGCGAGGCCCACCCGCGCACCATCGGCCGTGAGGTGCTCAGTGCGGGCACGATCAAGGTCGATATCAGCAGCCGCCGCGCCTGGCGCGATAACAATGAGTTGAGCCTGGCGCAGAAGGAGTTTGACCTGCTCACCTGCCTGATCCGCAACCGCGGCATCGCCCTGACCCGCGACCTGCTGCTCGAGCGGGTCTGGGGCGCCGAGTTTGCCGGCGACAGTCGCACCGTGGATGTGCACATCCGCTGGCTTCGAGAGAAGATCGAGCGTGACCCGGCCCGCCCGCGCTACATCCAGACCGTCCGCGGCGTCGGCTATCGCTTCGACTCGGCTGACGAACCAGGGTGACGCCAGGGGGCCCACGCCCGGCCCAATCGACAGTCACGAGTGGCGGGATCATCACCGTGGTTTAATACCTGCTTAAGTGTTGATTCTAAGGAGCTTAACAGCACCCGATTAGCATGGCTCCTGTCTATCGCCGGCCTTCGCCAAAGAAGGGAGAACACGGTATGAAACGGACCACGATCGTTCGCGCGCTCACAATGATGCTCATCGTTGTGTCACTGCTCGCCGCCGTGGGCAGCACCGCCTATGCCCAGAGTTGGGCGCCACGCCAGGTCCAGGCCACCTTGAAGGGCTCGGGGGCGACCTTCCCCGCTCCGCTTTACGCTGCCTGGATTGACACCTATAAGTAAGGTCGTTCCCGGCGTCGCCATCAGCTACCAGCCGGTCGGTTCAGGCCAGGGCATTCGCGACTTCATCGCCTACCTGACGGACTTTGGCGGCACGGATGCGGCCATCTCCGCCTCGCGCGTACAGACTGAGGCGCCCGATGCCCTGCACATTCCGATGGTGATCGGTGCCGTGGTGCCGACCTACAACGTCCCTGGCATCACCGACCTGCGCTTCACCCCGGAGATCCTGGCCGGCATCTATCTGGGCGCCATCCGCAACTGGAACGACCCGCGCATCGCCGCTGCGAACCCCAATGTGAGATTGCCGAACCAGCGGATCACGGTGGTGTACCGCTCCGACAGCTCCGGCACCACCTCGATCTGGACCGACTACCTGAGCAAGGTCAGCTCGGATTGGCGCAGCAAGGTGGGCTCGGGCACGACGGTACGCTGGCCGGTGGGCGTGGGTGCCCCGGGGAACCCCGGTGTGGCCAGCACGGTGAAGAATACCCGCGGCGCGATCGGCTACGTCGAGCAGGTCTTCGCCACCGCCAACCGCCTGCCTCTTCCGGCGGTACAGAACGCCTCGGGCAACTATGTCGCCGCGTCGATCGAGGCGACCTCGGCCGCCGCGGACGGCGTGCCGATCCCGGCAAACCTGGTGGCTTCGATCACCAACTCGCCCAACGCCAATGCCTACCCGATCGCCGGCTTCACCTACATCCTGGTGCGCCAGAACACCTACAAGGACGCCGCAAAGGCTCAGGCGCTGACCGACTTCCTCTACTGGAGCCTTACTGAGGGCACCGGCGCCGCCACGCGCCTCGGCTACGCCCCGTTGCCCGCCTCGCTACGCGTGCGCGCCATCCAGTCGCTGCAGAGCGTGACGGTCGATGGGCAACGCGTTTTCGATGGCCCGGCGCGCTGAAGCAGCGAGTCGAAGTGAGACGTGATGCGGCGTTGAGCGCTGCATCACGTCTCTTCATATTGGCGAGGGGAGCAACCTCGCTCCTGAGGACCACGTTGTGTTTGGGGAGCATTATCAATGGCAGACGCGAAGGCCGTCCCGCGCATCACCGCGAGCAGCCGCTGGACGCGGCAAATCAGGCATGGTGATGTGTTCTTCTGGCTGTTGACCCTCTTCTTCGCCCTGATGATCATCGGCCTGGTGGTGGCGGTCGGGGTGGTGACATACAATGGCTCGGCCGCGGCCCGCGCCGAGTACGGCTGGAGTTTCCTCTGGGGCACCGATTGGAACCCGATCGAAACGGAGCTCTACCCGATCAGCTTCGGCGCATGGCCGGCCATTCGCGGGACCTTGCTCTCATCACTGATCGCCCTGATCCTGGCAGCGCCCACCGGGGTGGCCATCGGCATCTTTCTCTCCGAGTTGTGCCCGCTCCGCCTGCGCCAGCCGCTCGGCTTCATGGTCGAACTGCTGGCCGCCATCCCCTCGGTGATCTACGGCCTCTGGGGCGTGGCAGTGTTCGCAACCTGGTTCAACGACTGGGTGGCCAACCCGATCGCGGAAAGCGTCGGCCAGGTCGTGCCCTGGCTGGCCGGCCCGGTCGCCGTGAGCCGTGGTCTGGCGATCACCGGAACCATCCTGGCGATCATGATCCTGCCCACCGTCTCGGCGATCACCCGCGATGTGCTGCAGGCAGTGCCCAACCACCAGCGCGAGGCCATGCTCTCGCTTGGTGCAACCCGCTGGGAAGTGATCTGGGGCGCGGTCGTACCCTATGCCCGCGCCGGGATCGTCGGCGGGATCATGCTCGGCCTCGGGCGCGCCCTGGGCGAGACGATGGCCGCCACCATGCTGATTGGCAATAGCACACGCATTGAACAGTCAATCTTCATGCCGGCCACCACTGCAGCGGCGCTGGTGGCCAGCGAACTGCCCAATGCCAATGATGCGCTGCACGAGAGCTCGCTGATCGGCCTGGCCCTCGCGCTCTTCGGCATCACCCTGATCCTGAACCTGATTGCCCGTTACCTGGTGTGGCAGACTGCACGCGGACCGGCAGGAGAAAAGGTATGAGTCTTGAGACGAACATGCTGACCTATCAGCGGCGCAGCCGGGTTGACAAAACGCTGCGCGGATGCACCATCGTTGCCACCGGCATCGCGATCGTGCCGCTGGTGCTGATTATTGCCTACGTGCTGCTGGTCGGTGGCGCGGCCCTAAACTGGGAGTTCTTCACCCAGACCTATCGTCCGCCCGTACCGGCTGGCATCGACCCGCTCACCGGCTTGCCCATCGACGGCGTGGAGGAGAGCGACCTCTCCCAGGTGCAGGCGTGGGGTGGCGTGCTGCACGGCATCGTCGGCACCATGATGGTCACGCTCACCGCACTGCTGTTCTCGCTGCCGATCGGTATCCTGGCCGGGATCTTTCTGGCCGAGTACCAGGATACGCCGCTCAACACCTTCATTCGCTTCTGTAGCGATGTGCTCAGCGGCGCACCGTCGATCGTGATTGGCGTGGTGGGGTTTACCGTAATTGTGAAACCGATGGGCACCTACTCGGGCATTGCCGGCGCGATCGCACTCACCTTCCTGATGGTGCCGACGATCGCCCGCACGACCGAGGAGATCCTCAAGCTCGTGCCCAATGCGGTGCGCGAGGCAGCCATGGCCATGGGCGCGCCTATGTGGTACAGTACTCTTACGGTCGTCGTGCCTACCGCCATGACGGGGATCGTCACCGGCGCGCTGCTGGCCTTCGCCCGTGGCGCCGGTGAGACCGCGCCGCTCCTGCTCACGATCCAGGGCAACAGCAATCTCAGCTTCAATCTGCTCGCCCCGATGGCCGCGCTGCCTA
>DAOUBZ010000170.1:0-1930 GCA_034432515.1 Chloroflexaceae bacterium
CTCACGCGGTAATAGCTGGCGGGACCGCGTGAGCGGCGACGGCGGATGATCCAGCCCTCGTGCAGTTGTACGGACCCGGGCGCCACGATAGGGGCCGGTTGCCAGCCGGGAGGCTCGGCAGCGAAATAGCTGATCCGCTCACCGGGGGCGAGCGTGCGTGTCAGCGGCGCACCGGTGGCCGGCGCGGCAGGCAGCGCGGGCAGGGCAGCGATCTGATCGGCCAGGGTCAACACAACGAAACCACGCGCCCGCAGGCGCGCGATCAGCCCGTCGCGGCGCCAGCTGGTCAGCTGGAAGCGATCGCCCTCGCGCGTACCCTCGCCGCGCAGGATCGGCGCGGCAGCAGGGTTGTGGACCACGAAGTGGTCAGGGCGCAACTCCTCGAGATCGGCGGGGGCGCCGGGGCGGCGTCTTGAGGGCATAGCGAAAGCTGAGTGTCAGGAGCCGGGAGCTCCTGGGACTACCCTTCGGTTGTCAGCCTCTGCAGGGTCGGGCCGGTATAGGCATGGCAGATGGCGACCGCGAGCGCGTCGGCGGCATCGTCGGGCCGCGGGGGGGCAGCGAGACCGAGGGTCAGGCGGACCATCTCCTGCATCTGCTTCTTGTCGGCGCCGCCATAGCCGGCCACTGCCTGTTTGACTGCCAGGGGCTTATACTCGGCAACCGGCAGCCCGGCCTGGGCGAGGGCCAGCAGGGCCACGCCGCGCGCCTGGCCGACAGAGAGCGCTGTATTGACATTCTTACCGAAGAAGAGCTCCTCGATGGCAGCGGAGTCGGGGCGATAGCGGGCGATCAGCTCACGCAGGCCGTCATAGAGCAGGCGCAGCCGCTCCGGCTGCGGCATACCGGCAGGGGTGGTCAGCGTACCAACGGCGACGAGCGCGAGCTGGCCAGCGGCCGCATCGACAATCCCCCAGCCCAGGATCGCCGTGCCGGGGTCAATGCCGAGCGTACGCATCGCAGCAGCCTCGCCACACCGGATCTACTCGAACTTCGCGGCCAGGGCGTCCGTGATCTGCAGATTGGAGTAGACCTTCTGAACATCATCGAGGTCCTCCAGTTTCTCGATCAGGCGCATTGCGGCGAGGGCCTCTTTCTCATCGGGCTCGATCGGCGTCTTGGGGCGCATCGTCTTCTCAGCGCCGGTGACGGGGAGGCCCTGGTCGAGCAGTGCCTGGCGCACCGCGTTGAGTTGTGTCCACTCGCAGTAGATCTCCAGGTCGTTGCCATCGACCTCGACATCATCGGCGCCGGCATCGATCGCGGCCAGCTGCACCTCATCGGGATCGAGCCTGGTGCCGCTCAGGTCGACGCTAATCAAGCCCTTCAGTTCAAACATCCAGCTGACCGAGCCCGGCTCGCCGGGGCTCCCGCCGGCCTTATTGAGCGCGGCGCGCACATCGGAATTGGTACGATTGCGGTTATCGGTGGCGGTCTCGATCAGCAGGGCAATACCGCCGGGGGCGTAGCCCTCATAGTAAACCTCTTCGAGGGCCGCCTCATTGCTCCGGCCGAGCCCACGCTCGATCGCGCGCTGGATGCTATCGCTGGGCATATTATTGGCCTTCGCCTTATCGATAGCGAGGCGCAGGCGGAAGTTCATATCCGGGTCGCCGCCGCCGCCCTCCTTCACCGCGAGGGTAATATCGCGCGCCAGTTTGGTGAACAACTGGCCGCGGCGCTGGTCGGCGACACCCTTGGAGCGCCTGATCGTATGCCATTTCGAATGGCCGGACATAGCTCACTGCCTCCTGAAGACCGAAATCTATTCTCAGGGCATTATAGCACAGGGGCCCGGCGGCCCGGGGCTGTTGCAGAGCCCGCCTCCTGCGGTGGGGTATGGGGCAGCCCTCTCAGGGGTAGGTTTTTTGGCGGATGGCGTCCTGATGCGCTGCTTGCCCTCACCCCCCTGCCCCCTTCGGCTACGCTC
>DAOUBZ010000171.1:0-9851 GCA_034432515.1 Chloroflexaceae bacterium
TATGGTAGCCCATCCCGTCGCCTTCTTCAACCGGCTGGTCGCCCCACTTCGCCGCCGCACCCCGCCGGTCGTGCCGCCGTCGGCCACGTCCGTCGCGATTCCCGATGACCCCTGCCCGCTCATCCACCCCGACGCGCCCCTGCCGCCGTGGGTCGCCGGCGACCCCGTCGTCCAGAAGTACCGCACCCTCCTCGGCAGCCTGCCCTGGGCGGACTTCCCCGAACGCCCGACCAATCATCCCTGGCCCGGTCCCACCCCCGACCCGCGCGTCTCCTTCGTCGCCGCCTACCTCGTCAAGCTCCACGAGGATAAGCGCTTCATGTCCGAGCTGCGCACCTACCTCTGTGAGCACCCCGCCCTGGTCTACTGGCTCGGCTTCCCCCGCGTGCCCGACCCGTTGGCACCCCACGGCTTCGATGTGGCGGCGAGCGTGCCCAAGCGCCGTCGGCTCAGCACGGTCCTGCGCACCCTGCCCAACGCCCCGCTCCAGTTCCTGCTCACCGCCACCGTTCACCAACTCCAGGCCACCCTCCCGCCCGGTCAGCAGGACCGCTTTGGCGACATCATCGCTGGCGACACCCAGGCCCTGCTCGCCTGGGTGCGCGAAAATAACCCGAAGCAATATATAATACCAATTACCTGTGAACATCCGGCATGGTCACCCCGCCCAGAGCGAGGGGTCTTGCGCGACCCGCTCAGATTCCTCGCTGCGCTCGGAATGATAAGAAAGCGGCATCTTCAATCGTAATTGGTATAACTGCGCCCGTACCATAGGGGGTTCGCGTGAAGTGGATCCGTTATCTGATCATCTTCGTGCCGTTTGCGTTCGCCCTCGAGTTCATCCCCGGAATACGGAACGACCTGCTGCTCTTTCTAGTGTGCTGTCTGGGGCTGATTCCCCTGGCCGGCTTTCTCGGCGAGGCCACTGAGGAACTTGCGGTGCATACCGGCCCCAGGGTGGGCGGCCTGCTCAACGCGACGCTCGGCAACGCGGCAGAGCTGATCATCTCGATTGTGGCGCTGTCACAGGGGAAGATCGAGCTGGTCAAGGCCTCGATCACCGGTTCGATCCTCGGCAACCTGCTGCTGATCCTGGGCCTGGCCCTGCTGCTCGGCGGCTTGCGCCATGGCATCCAGCACTTCGATCGGCAGGCGGCGAGTGTGGCCGCCTCGATGATGACCCTGGCCGTGATCGGCCTGATCATCCCGACCCTGTTCGAGGTTGTGCGCGAGATCCAGTTCGGCAAGCTGAACCTGGTCAGCACCGCGGTCGACGATCCATCGCTCAATGCGCTTAGCCTGGGTGTGGCCGGGGTGCTGATCGTGCTCTATGTGCTCAGCCTGGTCTTCACCTTCCGCCAGCCCGAACGCGGCGTCGGGGGCCACTCGGGGGTGCAAGACAGGACCCCCGACGGCGAGGTCCACAAGGCGAAATGGAGCGTGCCGGTTGCGCTCGGCGTGCTCGCTGCCAGCACGCTGGGCATTGTCTTTCTCAGTGAATTCCTGGTAGGAACGGTTGAACCCTTTGCCGAGGCACTCGGCCTGAGCGAGTTCTTCATCGGGATCATCATCATCCCGCTGGTGGGCAACGTGGCCGAGCATATCGTGGCGGTACAGATGGCGCTCAAGAACAAGATGGACCTGGCCATGACCATCGCCATGGGTTCGTCGATGCAGGTCGCCCTGCTGGTCGCGCCGCTGCTGGTCTTCATCAGCCTGCTCTTCGGGCCCGAGATGACGCTCTTCTTCACCGTGCTCGAAGTTGCTGCGCTCTTCGTCTCGGTGCTGATCGCCACGCTGATCTCGGTGGACGGTGAGAGCAACTGGCTTGAGGGCGCGCAGTTGCTAGCCGTCTATGTGATCACCGGCCTGGGCTTCTTCTACATCACAACGGGGATGGCCTCAGGCGAGGCCTTCCGCGCGCTGATCGGTGGTTAGGGGCCGTGATCCTGCGCCTGGTTGAAACTTTTCACCCCCGTGCACCGTCATGTGCTATGGGACGTCGACGGGAGCGGGCGATCGGGGCGAGCTGCGACGCTGCGGTCGCCCGCTCCACTGTTTGTTGCACCAGCATCAGGAAGGAACCCGACTAGAGCGCAAGGCCGCGAGCGCGATGGTGCCGCTCCACTGTTTGTTGCACCAGCATCAGGAAGGAACACCCATGGAGGGACTGATCGCCCTGGCCACGGGGCTCGGGCTGGCGACAGCTTCCGGGCTGAACGCCTATCTGCCCCTGCTCACGATCGGTATCTTTGCGCGCCTCGGCTGGATCGAACTGGCCGCGCCCTTCGACCTGCTGACCAATGTCTTCGTGCTGCTGATCATCGCGGCCCTGGCGGTGCTCGACTTTGTGGGTGACAAGGTGCCCGCGGTGGACAGTGTGCTGCACGCCGGGGGCATGGTGATCAGCCCGATTGCGGGCGCCATTCTGGCCCTGGCAAGCCAGGGCGACCTCGCGACGATCAATCCCATCTTGATTGGTGCAGCGGGGCTGATCGTCGCCGGTGGCACCCACGCCGCCCGTGCCGCCGCCCGCCCGGTGGTCACTGCGGCCACCGGGGGCACGGCCAATCCGGTGGTGAGCGCCGTGGAAGATGGCGCCTCGCTTGGCCTGAGCTTGCTGGCGATCGTGGTGCCGGTGCTCGCGATCATCCTGGTGATCGTGCTGGCGGTGGTGGCCTTCCGCCTCTTCCGCCGTGCTGCCGGCATCTGGAAGAAGCGCGACGTCTCAACCAACGGACGGGTTTAGGGTGCCTCCCCGTCAACTGACGGCTCAAGGGCAGACAGAACAGACCAGCCAACCCGACTTCTGCCGCGGGGACCAAGCGTGAGGGCCCGCAGCCGCGACGTTTCTCAGGCCCGGTCCACGCCGTGGGGCGGGGGAGCACCGGCGCGCAGCAGCCGCGCCGAGTTGGCCAGGATGCCCAGGTCGGGCAGCGACTGGGCGGCCGCGGCGACCACCGGCGAGAGGAGCCCGGCGGCGGCCAGGCTCAGCCCGACCAGGTTGTAGACCACGGTGAAGCCCAGGTTGAGGCGCACCACGCCCATGGTGCGCTGCGCCAGCCGGAGCACCTCGGGCAGCAGCGTCCAGTCGTCGCGCATCAGGGTGATGTGGGCGGCCTCCAGGGCCACGGCGCTGCCGGCGAGGCCCATGGCCACACCCACGTCGGCCTGGGCCAGGGCCGGCGCGTCGTTCACCCCGTCGCCAACCATGATCACGCGGTGTCCCCGGGCCTGGTAGGCGCGCACGATGGCGATCTTGTCCTCGGGCAGCAGCCCGGCACGGTAGTCCACCGCGAGTCGCTCGGCCAGCGGCGCGGCGCTGTGTTCACTGTCGCCGGTCAGCATCACGATCTCGTTGATGCCTGCCTGGCGCACTGCGGCGAGCGCCCGGGCCACCGCGGGCCGCTCGCTGTCGGTTGCCGCAAGCACCCCGCGCAGCGCGTCGTCCAGCGTGACAAAGAGCAGGGTCGCATCCGTCGCCGCCAGCGTGGCGACCTCGGGCGGCAGGGCGAGGTCAGGCGGCAGCGTGCGGGCACTGCCCACGCGGACCACGCGCCCGTCGATCACGGCCCGTACCCCCTCGCCAGGCGTCGCGGCGAAGTGCTCGGGGGCCCTGGCGCTGATGCCGCGCTCAGCCGCCGCCACACGCACCGCCTCGGCAAGCGGATGCTCGGAGTAGCGCTCGGCCGCCGCGGCGAGGGCCAGCACCTCGCGCTCGTCGGTGTCGCCGCAGGGCACAATGCGCGCCATGCGTGGCTGCCCCAGGGTGAGCGTGCCAGTCTTGTCCACCAGCAGCACATCGGCGCGGGCCAGCGCTTCGAGATAGCGACCGCCCTTAATCAGCAGGCCGCGCCGGGCCGCATTGCCAATCGCCGCCAGCATAGCTACCGGGGTGGCCAGCGCAAACGAGCACGAGCAGGCCACCACCAGGACCGCAGCCGTCGCCAGCGGGTCTCGGCGCAGCAGCAGGGTCAGGGCGGCTACCGCGAGCACGACGGGCAGGAACCAGCCGGCGAAGCGGTCGGCCAGGCGCTGCACCTCGGCGCGGTTGGCCTCGGCCTGTTCAACCAGCTGGATCACTTTGCCGAAGGTGCTCTCGCTGCCGATCCGCAGCGCCCGGACCCGTAGTCCGCCGAACTGGGCGATCGTTGCGGCATAGACCTGCACCCCCGGGCCAACCTCCACCGGCATGGCCTCACCGGTGATCGCGGCCTGGTTGACGGTCGCCTGGCCGCTGATGACCTCACCGTCCACGGGGATCTGCTCACCAGGGCGCACCACCACGATATCGCCGGGGTGCACGGCGGCGATGGGCAACTCCGCTTCGACCCCCTTACGCTCAACCCGGGCCAGCTGTGGGGCCAGCGCGCCCAGCTGGCGGACGGCGCGGCGGGCCTGCTCGGCGGTAAAGTGCTCAACGTAGTCGCCGATGCGCATGAAGAAAACCACCACCGCGGCCGTTGCCCACTCGCCCACGACGAGCGCGGCAACCACGCCGATGCTCATCAGGGTGTGGGCAATGACCTGGCGGCGGGCCGCGGCGCGGGCCACGTTCAGGAACACCGGCCAGCCGGCCAGCAGCACGAGCAGCACGCCGAGCCAGAAGGGCACGCCAGCCGTAACCGCCTCCAGCAGTCCCAGCCACTCGCCCACCACCACCAGCAACAGGACGGCGCCAAAGACCAGGCCGAAGAGGGTCAGGACGCGGCGTGCAACCGCGCCGCCGGTGGCGGCCGGTGGTGCGGACGTGTCGGCCACAGGCACACTGTAACCCGCCGCCTCGATCGCTGCACGCAGAGCAAGCGGCGTAACCCGCGTCGGGTCGGCATGGACCACGGCCTTCTCTGCGGCGAGCAGCACGGTCGCCGTCTGGACACCGGGCAGGGCCGCGAGCGCCTGCTGCACGTGGGCGGCGCACTCGGCGCAATCCATGCCACAGACCGGCACTTCGATCGTCTCCAGCCGGTCCGTCAGGTGGTCAGCAGCAGCGGACATAGCAGGCTACTCCAGGACGGTGCCATTGATCACCAGGCCGAAACGACAGCCGAGGAAATTGGCGGCCTGGCGGCACATAATCATACGCGAGAGAAAGATGCCAAAATAGTCCATCACCGAAGCGAGCGCGGTGTCGATGGTGAGCTCGAGCACGATGCGCTGCTCGGCGGGATGCACCGTGAGCGCGGCACTGGTCGCCGCGAGGTTGACCCGGTCGTGGATGTCGTGGCGCGCGGGATCGGGCTCCTGCACGCGCGAGCGATGGACATCGGACTTATCGGCGAGGATGAGCGCCGCGGCGACCGGGCTGATCGCGTGGCCATACTCCTCCTCGTGGTTGCCGATGGCGCCCATGACCACCACCAGGTCGGTGGTCGGCATTCCCAGGTCGGTGAGAAGATCCCTGGCGAGCAGCGCCCCCATCTGGCCGTGCTGCTGCCGATTGATCACATTGCCGATATCGTGGAGCAGGCCGGCCACCGCGGCCAGTTCGCACTCCCGCGGCGAATAGCCAAGGGCGCGGAGCACGTCGCAGGCCCAGCTACTCACGCGCGAGACGTGGCGCATTCCGTGCTCGGTGTAGCCCATCAGGCGCAGGTTGGCGTTGGCAGCCTCGATGTAGGCCCGCACCGTGGGATGGTCGGCGACGGCCTGGGCAGTGACGTGCCGGGTTGCTGATGGTTCGGCCATAGGCAGATCGCTCCTCTGCAGGGCTACAGCTGTAGCCTGGCGCCGAAGGCGGGCAATTCGGCGGTGAGGCCAAAGCGCTGCTGGATGCAGCCGGCCAGACCGGCACGACCACGTTCCTCGCCATGGGTCAGCACGACGCGGGGCCGGCTCGCGGCGAGGGGCGCGAGCCAGGCCAGTAACTCGGATTGACCGGCGTGGGCGCTGAAGCCGTTGATGGTATGGATGGCAGCGCGCACGGCGATCGGTTCGCCGAAGATGGTCACGCTGCGCGCCCCATCAACCAGCGCGCGCCCCAACGTACCCTGGGCCTGATAGCCGACGATCAGCACGGCGGTGTCGCGCCGCCCGAGGTTGTGGCGCAAGTGGTGCAGAATACGCCCGCCGGTACACATGCCTGAGCCGGCGATGATCGCGCACGGTCCACGTCGCTCGTTGAGCGAGCGGGACTCCTCGGCAGTCTCCACCGGCTCCAGGGTCGCCAGGTCGCGGCGGAGTTGCCCCGACCGCTGCAGTTCCGTGGCCTCGGCATCGGCCAACTCAGGGTGTTGCGCGTAGAGCTTGAGGGCCTTGATCGCCAGCGGGCTATCAAGGAAGAGCGGGAACGGTGCGACAGCGTGGGTACGAAACAACTCGGCGAAGTAGCAGAGCAATTGCTGGGTGCGGCCGACGGCGAAGGCCGGGATCAGGATCTTGCCCCGCTCTGCCACAGCCGCGCGCACCACGGCAGCAAACTCAGCCTCGGTGTCGGCCAGGGGCCGATGATCGCGGTCACCGTAGGTCGCCTCCATGATCAGGAGATCGGCGCCGGAGATGGGCGCCGGGTCGCGCAGAAACGGCATGCCAATCGGGCCGATATCACCCGAGAACACCACGCGCTTCTCCCGCCCGTCCTCCGCAACCGTCAGCTTGATACTCGCCGAGCCGAGGATATGGCCCGACTCGACCAGGGTCGCCTGCACGTCCGGTGCCACCAGGACGGGCGTATCGTAGGGCAACGGCGTGAAGCGGGCCACGATAGCCGCGACATCGTTCTCGTCGTAGAGGGGCTTGACTGGCGCGAGGCCGGCACGCTCCCGGCGGCGGTTTTCGCGGCGCGCATCGCTCGCCTGGAGACTCGCCGAGTCGCGGAGCAGCAACTCGGTCATCTCAAGGGTCGCCGGCGTTCCATAGACCCGCCCCCGGTACCCCGCGTCGGGCAGGAGCGGCAAGCGCCCCGTATGGTCGATATGCGCGTGGCTGAGAACGACGGCATCGAGGGTGCGAGGGTCAAGGCCCGGCGGAACCACATTGCGCGCCTCGTTATCAGCACTGCCCTGAAACATTCCAAAGTCGACCAGCACCCGCGCCCGTTCAGAGGTGACCAGGTAGGCCGAGCCCGTCACTTCACCTACCGCACCGAGCAGCGTGATCTGCACCGCAGCTTCTCCCTCTGGTCGAATGCGCGTCCCACTCCTCTCGTCTGGCCACGAGTATTGTAGCGCGTTTGGGGTGACGCAAGCAACAGTGGGCCACTCCCACGGGCCACTCCCAGGATTGGGGCAAGCCCCGAAGCCCAGGTTGTTCGTTGGTATTGGCGGCGGAGTCGCCAATACCAACGAACAACCATCCCATGGCGCAGCACAGCGGCCCCTCACACCAGCGCCGGGGGCAGATTTGCTTCAGCCCCGTGGCCCTTCATCCGCCACGATCCGGCTTGACATGCGGCAGCATCGCGCCCATGATTGAGGCGTCTGGAGCGACAGGTCGCGGGCGGCTGCAGCGAGTCTGCCGCCCGTATGGGAAGCGGAGGAGACGGAGATGACGGGCACGAGCAACGCGCCGGCTGCAATGGCCGGTGACAACACGTTCGACGGCTACGCGCTGCTGATGGACGCGGCCCGGCGCCGGGAGCCGATCACAGTGGCGGTGGCCCATCCCTGCGACGAGGCCTCGCTGACGGCGGTGGTGGATGCGACCCGTGAGGGGCTGATCATGCCCATCCTGGTGGGGCCGCAGGCCAAGATCCGCGCGGTTGCCGAGCGCCTGGGGATCGATCTGACCCCCTACCCGATCGTCGATGCCGCGCACAGTCACGACGCGGCGGCCAGGGCGGTGACCCTGGTGCGCACCGGTGAAGCCGAGGCGCTGATGAAGGGCAGTCTGCACACCGACGAACTGCTGGCCGAGGTGGTCAATGCCACTACCGGGCTGCGCACCGGGCGGCGCATCAGCCACTGCTTTGTGATGGACGTGCCAACCTACCCCAAACCGCTGATCATCACCGATGGCGCGGTCAACGTGGCCCCCGACCTCATGGCCAAGCGCGACATTGTCCAGAACGCGATCGATCTGGCGCTGGTGCTGCAGATCAACGAGCCGAAGGTGGCCATCCTCGCCGCGGTCGAGACGGTCAACCCCACGATGCAGGCCACCATCGATGCCGCGGCGCTATGCAAAATGGCCGACCGGGGGCAGATCAGGGGCGGAATTCTCGATGGACCGCTGGCCTTCGACAACGCGATCAGCATGGAGGCAGCGCAGACCAAGGGCCTGCGCTCGCCAGTGGCAGGGCAGGCCGACATCCTGGTAGTACCGGACCTCGAGTCGGGCAACATGCTCGCCAAGCAGCTAACCTTCCTCGCCAGGGCCGAGGCAGCGGGGATCGTGCTGGGGGCGCGGGTGCCGATCATTCTCACCAGCCGCGCCGACAGCGTACGTTCGCGGCTGGCTTCCTGCGCCGTTGCCGTGCTGCTGGCCCATGCGCGCCGCAACGCCCAGGCACCCGCGGCGGTTTAGGGCCAATGCCTGGCAAAAAACGACTCACGCAAAGCCGCAAAGCAAACGCCTTCCTTTGCAGCGTTGCGTGAGCTTCTGGGTCGAGAGCGCAACCATGGCTTGAGGAGGCCGCTGTGCGCACAACCATTCTTGTCGTGAACGCCGGGTCGTCGAGCATCAAATTCACCGTGTACGATCATCACGGTGACACGACGTTCGCAGTACGCTATGCGGGGCAGATCGAAGGCATCGGGACCCAGCCGCGCTTCAAGGTACAGGATGGAACGGGCGCGGTGGTGCACGAGGACAGCTGGGCGAATCCACCGCTGGGCCGCGGCCATGCCTATGCACTGGAGCGGCTGGCCAGCTATCTTGATCCGAAACTCCCGGAACACAAACTGCACGGCATCGGCCACCGCGTGGTGCATGGCGGGCCAGACTACAGCGCGCCCGTGGTGATCGACGATGCGGTGCTCCGCGACCTGGAGGGCTTTGTCCCGCTGGCGCCACTGCACCAGCCGGCCAATCTGGCCGGCATTGGCGCGACGATGGAGTTCCTCCCTGGCGTGCCGAACGTGGCCTGCTTCGACACCGCCTTCCACCGCCGCCACCCCCCGGTGGCCGATCGTTTTGCCATCCCCGAGGAGTTCTACACCGAGGGGGTGCGGCGCTACGGGTTCCACGGCCTCTCCTACGAGTACATCGCCCAGGCGCTGCCCACAGTGGCCCCGGAGATCGCCGGGGGACGGGTGGTCGTTGCGCACCTGGGCAACGGCGCCAGCATGTGCGCGATCAGTGCAGGGCGCAGCATCGACAGCACGATGGGCTTCACCGCCCTCGATGGCCTGCCCATGGGCACGCGCTGCGGCCAGATCGACCCGGGCGTGCTGCTCTACCTGATGCAGGAAAAGGGCATGGGCGCCAAGCAGATCGAGGATCTGCTCTACAAGCGCTCCGGGTTACTGGGGCTCTCCGGCGTCAGCAACGATGTGCGCATGCTGCTGGCCAGCACGGACCCACGAGCGGCCCTGGCGCTCGACTACTTTGTCTACCGGATCATTCGCGAGACGGGCGCGCTGGCCGCGGTGCTCGGCGGCATCGACGGGCTGGTGTTCACCGCGGGCATCGGCGAGAACGCCACGGCGATCCGCGAGCGGGTCTGCCGCGGCCTGGCCTGGCTGGGCCTGCAACTCGACCCGGAGGCAAACACCCGCCACGGGTCGCGCATCACCACCCCCGACAGCCGGGTGTCGGCGTGGGTCATCCCCACTGACGAGGAGCAGATGATCGCCCGCCATACCTTCGCCGCGCTCGACGGGCGCTGAGGGGCCACCAACTCGCCGGACAGGTCAGGAGTATCGCGGCTATCGTCGTATGACCCGAGGAGCGCATCGAGCCGACCGTCGCCA